>DASVNP010000401.1:0-25832 GCA_036383775.1 Paraburkholderia sp.
CATGCCCGCCCGCCGTCGTCTCCGGCGACGCGCCCGCATGCCGCGCCAGCGCTCGCTGCACCGCGTGAAACACGAATTGGTGAATCGAGCGCGAGTCGCGAAACCGCACTTCGATCTTCGACGGATGCACGTTCACGTCGACCGCTTCAGGCGGCAGATCGAGAAACAGCACATAAGACGGGTAACGTTCGCCGTGCAGCACGTCTTCATAGGCGGCGCGCACGGCGTGCGTGAGCAGTTTGTCACGCACGAAGCGGCCATTGACGAAGAAATACTGCTGGTCGGCGCGCCCTCGGCTCGCGGTCGGCAGGCCCGCGCAACCGTAGACGGCGAGCGGCCCGGCGGATTCGTCGAGCGGCAGATGCGCCGTGGCAAAAGTCTCGCCGAGAATTTTCGCGACCCGCACCGGCGGTTCGCTGGCGTTCCAGTGTTCGACCGCCTTGCCGTTATGCAGCACCGAAATCGCGACGTCCGGCCGCGCCAGCGCCGCGCGGCGAATCTGTTCGAGACAATGGCCGAGCTCGGTTTGCTCGCTTTTCAGAAATTTGCGGCGCGCGGGCGTATTGAAGTACAGCTCGCGAACTTCGATCGTGGTGCCCTGGGTGCCCGCGGCGGGGCTCAGCACGCCGGTTTGCGCATCCACGCGCACGGCGTGCGGCGCATCGGCCGTGCGGCTCGTGATGGTCATCTGTGCGACCGAGGCGATCGAGGCCAGCGCTTCACCGCGGAACCCCAGCGTGGCGACCGCTTCCAGTTCGGCAAGCGAGCGGATCTTGCTGGTTGCGTGGCGCATCAGCGCGAGCGCGAGCTCGTTTTCGGGGATGCCGCAACCGTCGTCGGTGATGGAGATGCGCTTGACGCCGCCTTCATCGAGCAGGATGCGCAGCGACTGCGCGCCGGCGTCGAGTGCATTTTCCAGCAGTTCCTTGACCACCGAGGCCGGCCGCTCGACCACTTCGCCGGCGGCAATCTGGCTGATCAGCTGATCGGGAAGGGGCTGGATCGCGCGTAACGGACGTGGGGCGGGCGCGGCGGCGGAAACCGCGACCGCGGCGTCGGTGCCGGCTGGCGTTTCGGAGAATTCGGACATGGCGAAATTATAGCGATTCGGCGCGGCAAGCCCGTGGCAAGCACAAACGCGCCGAAGCACGGGAGATTTTTAATCGCAGCCGGGCACTTTCGGTATCATGACGCGGTCAATTTCGGGCGGCGAGTGAGCGCTTGCCGCCATCGCTAACAGCTCTGCCGGCGCGGCCGTATTCGCCACCGTCATATTCGCTTAATAAAGGGATCTCTTTGGACACGTTGCTACATTTCGTCAACCTTGTCTTGCACATCGACAAGTTCCTTGGAGACTTCATTCATGTGTACGGCGCCTGGGTCTATGCGGTGCTGTTTCTGATCGTGTTCTGCGAAACCGGGCTGGTCGTTTTGCCGTTTCTACCGGGCGACTCGCTGCTGTTTATCGGCGGCGCCTTTTGCGCGACCGGCGAAATGAATATCGGTCTGCTGATCGTGCTGCTGCTCGTTGCGGCGATCGGCGGCAATACTGTCAACTATATGATCGGGCGAGCCATTGGGCCGCGCGTGTTCAATTCGCATATTCCTTTGCTTGAACGGTTCCTGGATCGCAGCGCGTTGCAGAAGACGCATAACTTCTATGAGAAGCATGGTGGCAAGACCATTGTGCTGGCGCGTTTCATTCCGGTGGTGCGCACCTTTGCGCCATTCGTTGCGGGCGCATCGGAAATGACGGTGAGCCGGTTTCAGTTGTTCAATTTTGCCGGCGCGTTTTTCTGGGTACTGCTGCTGACCTTGCTCGGTTACTTCTTCGGCAACATTCCGTTTATCCGGCAATACCTGAATGTGATCGTGCTCGTGGGTATCGGCGCGGCCATCGTGCCGGTCGTGATCGGAGCGGTGTGGAAGATGATGCGCAAGAACGCATCCAATGCCGGCAGCCGATAACACGCGATCGCGTTTCGTTACAGCGCTAAGCAGAAAAACAAAACGGCGTCGCGAATTTCGCGACGCCGTTTTGTTTTGCACGTCTGAAGCGTGTGGACTACGTAATACGTAACGGGTGCCAGCGGAGAACAGCGGCCCTCTGGCCGGACGCGATCCTTGCGCGCCTGAATTTTCAGGTCACCGCGCGTGGTGCGAGTGGCGTTTCCGGCGTGGGGTAACCGGCTTCCTTGAACGTTTTAACAATCGCACGATTGGTGTCGAAGTAGACCTGCCAATAATGCTCATTGTGCGTGTACGGCCGGACGCACAGAAGGGGGCCTTCCGGTGTGAAGCTCAGCAGTTCGATGTCCGGCGCGGGACTTTCGGCCACGTTCGGAATCTGCGTGACGGCGGCCCTCAGCCGGCTCATCGCGTCCGTTGGATCGACCCCGTTGGCGATCTTCGCCGTGAGCTCGACGCGCCGCACGGGCAAGACGCTGTAGTTCGAGATCGTGTCCGAGAAGATCTTGTTGTTGCCGACAATGGTCGTGACGTTGTCCGGCGTCACGATGGTGGTGCCGAACAGACCAAGTTCCGAGACCGTACCGGTGACGCCGCCGGCGGTGACGAAATCGCCGACCTTGAACGGCCTTAGCACCTGCATGAAGATGCCCGCCGCGAAGTGGGCGAGCAGGCCGCCCCAGGCAGTGCCGATCGCGAGGCCAAGACCGGCGAGCAGGGCCGCGAACGAGGTGGTCTGGACACCGAACACCTGCAAGATCGCAAGGATCAGCAGCAGGTTCAGCAGTGCGCCGAGAATCGAGCCGAGATAATGAGCCAGAGTTGGATCGACCTTGCCGTTGCGCGACAGTACCTTGCGTAGCAAGCCCGTGATCAGCCCGATGAGCCAGCGGCCGACGATCCACAAGACGATCGCCCCGAGGACCTTGGTGCCGAGGTCGATGCCTCGGGTCATGATGAACACGCGTACGGTTTCGAGATCCAAAATGTTCCTCGTCAGGTGAGTTGCCTTCGACTGATTGAATGGCGGGAGCGCAATACAGCGGCAAATGCCCGGGGAGGGCGCAAACGGTAACACTTGATCTTCGGGAGTTATAGCCGACGGCGCGCGCATCCGCAAGGACCGTTCCAGATGTATCGGCGGGTCGCCTGGCGGGCGAAGCAGAATGCTTGGCGCACGTATGCGAGGCGATTGCGACTACCGCGGATTACATCGGCAGATGCGACTTCGAATACGGCGAGGTGTGGATTGCGAGCTCTTCGCTGCCGCCGCTTTTCGCGGGGCGTGAGCGGCGCGCCAGGTGATGCACGATGAATGCGGCGATGATCGCGATCAGGTACGCGCAGGCCCGCTCGAAGAATGCGGCCGGCGTGCTGAACTGGCCATAGCGGCTCCGCGAGTCGGCAAACACGAGAAAGGTCAGCGCCGCGTCGAACAGGAATGCGATCAACGCCAGCACTGCGAACACGCGCGCACCATTGAACGATGCGTCGGGCATAAGTCGATTGCACAGATGGCAAGCGGCCAGCACGAAGGCAAGCAAAGCGAGGTTCGAGACGAGATCGAACAGAAAGTTGGTCATATTGATGGAATGAAAGCGGAGGGGGCTGCGGTGTTGCCGAAGCGTCTGCTCACGCAGAATCGCAGTGAGCGTCGCTGGACCGGCGGCGATCATTGCACGTCTTTATGTCTCAATAAATGCTCAGATTCGGAGTCCGTTGTTTGCTGTTTATGGACGCGTGGGTTGGGTCTGATTGGGCGCAAGAAAATTCTGAATGAATGGTGCGAATCGGAAGGCGGTGTTGCCGTGTATTCCGCTACCACCCCCCGGTTGCGGGTGGGTACGCGCCGGTCTTATCGACGTACTTTCCTATTTGCCGCATTGGGGCAAGGCGCGTTGCATCCGGCGGATGCGGACGGACGCTTAACGGAGCAAATGGAAACAGGGGGCAATAGTGGGCGTACTGAGCGATATCCGGGTACTCGAATTCGAGGCGATCGGCCCTGGGCCGTTCGGCACGATGTTGCTGGCGGACATGGGCGCCGACGTGCTGCGCATCGACAGGCCGGTCGCGCCTGAGGACCTCGGGCCGAAACGCGAGGGCAAGCGCGTGGACATCGTGGGACGGGGGCGCCGTTCGGTCACACTCGATCTCAAGCAGCCGGGAGCGGCCGAAGCCGCGCTGGACCTGATGGCGCAAGCCGACGTGGTGATAGAAGGCTATCGCCCCGGCACCATGGAGCGGCTCGGGCTCGGCCCGCAGGCCGCTCTTGCGCGCAATCCCAAGCTCGTCTACGGCCGCATGACGGGTTGGGGGCAAACCGGCCCGCTCGCACAGCGCGCGGGCCATGACCTCAACTACATCGCCCTTTCGGGCGTGCTTTCGGGAATCGGGCGAGCAGACGAACCGCCTGTGCCGCCGCTGAATCTGGTTGGCGACTACGGCGGTGGCGGAATGCTGCTGGCGCTTGGCGTCGTGGCGGCGCTGTGCCATGTGCAGCGTGGAGGTGCTGGCCAGGTGGTCGATGCAGCAATGATCGAGGGCGCCGCTCAGCTTGGCTCCGTCATCTGGGGGCAACTGGCGGCAGGCAACTGGCGCGAGTCGCGCGAGAGCAATCTGCTGGACGGCGGCACGCCTTGGTACGACAGCTATCGCACGCGCGATGGCGGCTACATGTCGGTAGGTGCGGTGGAGTCACGCTTCTACGCGCAGCTACTCGACAAGCTCGGCCTCGCGGACCTGGACTTGCCGAAACAGCACGATCGCAGCGGCTGGCCCATCCTTCGCGAACACTTCGCGGCGGCGTTCATGACCCGTACCCGCGACGAATGGTGCGAGATATTCGAAGGCAGCGACGCCTGCGTGGCGCCGGTGCTGGGATTTTCGGAAGCGCCATCGCATCCGCATCACATCGCCCGTGGCAACTTCGTCGAGGAGCATGGCGTCGTGCAGCCCGCACCCGCGCCGCGCTTCTCGGCGGCGCCATCGGCTCCGGGCCGGCGTGCGCCCGCACGCGGTGAGGCGGGCCTCGCGGCGCTGCGCGACTGGGGTTTCGACGAGTCGGCCGTCGCGCGCATGTGCGAACAGGGACTCGGCTATTGCGACTGAGTACGGCGTTCAGTCAGAAAAAACGACAGGCGGTGAACCGTTCTGGAATGAGGAGGAGCAGATGAAGGTGCTGGTTGCGGTAAAGCGCGTGATAGATGCCAACGTCAAGGTTCGCGTGAAGGCGGACGGTACGGGCGTGGATCTAGCGAACGTCAAGATGAGCCTGAATCCGTTCGACGAGATCGCGGTGGAAGAGGCTGTGCGGCTCAAGGAAAAGGGTGTCGCGAGCGAAGTGGTTGTGGTGTCGTGCGGCACGGCAGCCAGCCAGGAAACGTTGCGCACGGCGCTCGCGATCGGTGCCGACCGCGCCGTGCTGGTCGAGACGGATGCGGAACTCCAGCCGCTTGCTGTGGCGAAGCTGCTGAAGGCGCTGAACGACAAGGAGGCTGCGCAACTGGTCATTCTCGGCAAGCAGGCCATCGACGACGACTGCAACCAGACCGGCCAGATGCTGGCGGCGCTCGCCGGACTGCCGCAGGCGACGTTCGCGAGCAAGGTCGAAATCGCGGACGCGAAGGTGAACGTGACGCGCGAAATCGACGGCGGACTCGAGACGCTGCAACTGACGCTGCCTGCAGTCGTGACGACGGATCTGCGTCTGAACGAACCGCGCTATGCCACGCTGCCCAACATTATGAAGGCAAAGAAGAAGCCGCTCGATACGACCACGCCCGCGGAACTGGGCGTGGACGTTACGCCGCGCCTGAGGACGCTGAAGACTGCGGAGCCGGCCGCGCGCGCGGCCGGCGTCAAGGTGCCGGACGTGGCTACGCTGGTTGCGAAGCTGAAGAATGAAGCCAAGGTGATTTGAGGAGACGGTGATGAGTTCGGGTAACAAGATTCTGGTCGTGGCGGAACACGACGCTGTTTCGCTTCGCTCGGCAACGCTCAATACGGTTGCCGCCGCGCGGCAATGCGGCGCCGAGGTGCACGTCCTGGTGGCGGGGCACGCTGCGTCTGGCGCGGCGAATGCGGCGGCGCGCGTCGCGGGCGTGTCGAAGGTGCTGCACGCCGATGCCCCGGCGCTCGCCGAAGGACTCGCCGAGAATCTGGCAGCGCAGGTGCTGGACGTGGCGGATGGCTACAGCCACATCGTCTTTCCGGCGACGAGCGCGGGCAAGAACGTCGCACCGCGCGTGGCAGCGCTGCTCGACGTCGCGCAGGTCTCCGACGTGACGCGAGTCGTGAGCACGGACACGTTCGAGCGGCCAATTTACGCGGGTAATGCGATCGTCACCGTGCAGAGCGGCGATTCGGTCAAGGTGCTGACGGTGCGCACGACGGCGTTCGAAGCGGCTGCGGCGGAAGGCGGCGCAGGCGTGGTCGAAAGCGTGACGCCGGTGGCGGACAGCGGGCTGTCGTCGTTCGTGGCGCGTGAGGTCGCAAAGAGCGAACGCCCGGATCTGGCCGATGCGCGCATCGTCGTGAGCGGCGGCCGCGGGTTGGGCAGCAGCGAGAAATTTCAGGCCGTGCTGACGCCGCTCGCCGACAAGTTGGGCGCGGCGCTGGGCGCGAGCCGAGCGGCCGTCGATGCGGGCTACGCGCCCAACGACTGGCAGGTGGGGCAGACCGGCAAGATCGTGGCCCCGCAGGTGTATGTGGCGTGCGGCATTTCCGGCGCGATCCAGCATCTTGCGGGCATGAAAGACTCCAAGGTCATCGTCGCAATCAACAAGGATTCCGAAGCACCGATCTTTAGCATTGCGGACTACAGTCTCGAAGCGGATCTGTTTCTGGCCGTGCCGGAACTGGTCGCCGCGCTGTGAAGAACAGGTGGCCGTAACGCGGGCGCTGCAAGCCCCGCGTTGCGGCCGCAACACGTTGCCAATCCGAGGCTTTCCGGTGTCAGTGCGTGCGCCGGCTTGTGACAGGGATCGTTCGCGGCCTCTGTCTTTTTTCGTTTGTCGCGCCTTGGTGCGCGCCTCACCCGGGACTCGGGCCGGTCTCTATGGCCGCGTCGGGCGCACGGTGATCACGCTCGTGCGCGGCATCGTTAGGCACCGGCGCGAACTCGTGATCGCGCTCGACGACTTCCATCACCTCAGCGATCTCCGCATACTCGAAGCATTGCAATGGCTGCTCGACTTTGCACCGTCGAACCTGTATCTGGCCTACGCGTCCGGGATATGACGCTGGAGCTCAATCTAGGCGATCTGCGCTTTTCGCCCTTCGCCGTGCACGGCGCTTTTAGCGCGCGACGAGCCCGATCGCGTGGGCACCCAGCATCTGCTTGAGCGGCTCGAGAACGACAACCTCTTCATCGCGCCCCTGAACCGGACGGGGCGTGAAACCTGGTATCGCCTGCATCCGCTGCTGCAATAAACCTGCTGGAGCGATTCGACAGCTGGAGTGAAGGTGCGCGTGGCGATGGTCTCTCGCGAGCGGACATTTGGGCGAAGCGGCGCAACACGCGCTGAAGGCTGGCGAGGCCGCGCGCCGCTCTTTCACATGGCGGCGCTTTCGCGCGCGCTCAACCAGCGCGTCGCGGGCGAGACGCACGTCATCATTCCGGCCTTCAGCGCGCTGGAGCTGCACGCGAAGTACACGCTGTTCTGCGAAGGCTGGCGACAATGCGGTTCGTGGATTACGTGCTAGAGATGAGGAAGGTAACGGTTTTCCTCATGGTAACCCGTCGTCCAACTTTCACTGTTTACTGCTATCGCTCGTTGGGCGCCAAATGAACGACGATCATCGGACTCGGCCACGCATTCGCGATCTGTAGCCTCTCACACCTTGATGACGCTTGACGAACCGTCGCTAAGGGAGGGAGTAAGGAGTCGGATGTCCGGGGGGATTGACTGCCGTTTGCGGAGCGCACGAGAGATTGCGGAGCAAAGAAAAAGGGCCTAGCGCGAACGCTAAGCCCTTGAATCTTTTGGTAGGCCGTACGGGATTCGAACCTGTGACCAACGGATTAAAAGTCCGCTGCTCTACCAGCTGAGCTAACGACCCAAAAGAGAAGCGAAATTATAGCGATAGCCTGCGTGGGCTGTCAACCCACGGCGATCATTCGCGCCACCGGCACTTCAGATAGTGAAAAGCCCGGGTAGCAATACCCGGGCTTTTCAGCGAGAGGCGCGCGTGGCCTTGACGTCGGACACTACGCGTTACCGCCAACTGCTCAAAGCAACTACTTGATCTGCGACAGCTTGCTCTGTGCCGACTGTGCGACGTCCGTGCCGCCGTATTGCGCGACGATCTGCTCGAGCGTCTTCTTGGCCGCGGCCTTCTGACCTTGCTCGAGCTGATTGTTCGCAATAGCCAGCAGCGCTTCCGGCGCACGCGGATGCTGCGGGTAATTCTTCACCACACCTTGCCAGGTCGCCGTCGAGCCCTTGTAGTCGCGCAGTGCGTACAGCGCGTTGCCGAGCCAGTACTGCGCCGTCGGCTGATAGGGGCTATTCGGATACTTGGAGATGAAGGTGCGGAACGACGCCGCCGCATTCTTGAAATCGCCGCTGCGGAATTGCTGTGAAGCCGCGTTGAACGACTCGGTTTCACCCGGCTGCACCTCGCCCTGGACTCCCTCCACCGTTTGCTGCTGCGGCTCGAATTTCTTCAGGCGCGTGTCCAGGTCGGTGTAGTAGTCCTTCTGCTGCTTTTGCAGCGTGGCGAGCTGGTTGGCCATGTCCTCGTTCTGCCCGCGCAACGTAGCGACCTGCTGATTCAACTGGTCGAGACGGTTGGACTGATCGAGGATCGTGCGCTGCGCGGCCGACAACTGGCTCGACAGGCTGTCGGTCTTCGAACGCAGATCGAGAATGGCCTGGCGGGCCTGATCGTCGTCGAAGATGCCCGCATGCGCGGGCACAGCCGCGAAGGCCGTACCCGCGACGCAGGCCGCTGCGGCAAACCGCAGCCAGGAGAAACGATGCGTCATTCGGCTCATCACCTGTTACTTACTGTTGGTACGCGAGATCGGCGCGGCGGTTTTGTGCCCACGACGATTCGTCATGACCGGTAGCTTGCGGCTTTTCCTTGCCGAGGCTCACGGCTTCCATTTGCGAGTCCGTCACGCCCATCAGCGACAGCGAACGGCGCACAGCTTCAGCACGCTTCTGGCCGAGTGCCAGGTTGTACTCGCTGGTGCCGCGCTCGTCGGTGTTGCCCTGGATCAGGACGTGACGCTGCGGATGGCTCTTCAGGTACTGCGCGTGTTGCTGCAGCAGCGACTGATAGTCGTCTTTGACCGAGTAGCTGTCGAAGTCGAAGTAGATGCTGCGTTTGGCCAGCGGGCTATTCGGGTCATTCAGCGGGTCGACATTGACCTGTGCGACATCAGTCGGGTTCGGCTGCGTCGACACAGCGCCACCCTTGTTGGCGTTTTCGTCGAGCTTGACGCCCGAGTGACATGCGGCCAGCGCACCGACCATCAGAACGGCAAAAGCGAAACGAAGCTTGGACATCATTTTGTTACTCTCCTTGTGTTATTGCATGAACGTTATTGCATAAACGGGCCCCAGGACGGCTCGCGTACGCTACCACCCTGAACGGACAGGACCTGCCGAGTGCGACCATCGGTCGATACTGCGGCCAACACGCCACGGCCGTTCACCTCTGTGGCGTAAAGAATGTACTGACCGTTCGCCGCGAAGCTCGGCGATTCGTCATGTGTCGTGTCCGTCAGGCCCGTGGCGGTATTGCCTTGCAGGTCCTGGATATAGAGCTTGAATCCGCCGCCGACGCGCGAGATATAGGCAAGCTGCTTGCCGTCCGGGCTCACGCGGGGGCTGGTGTTGTAGCTGCCCGTGAATGTAACGCGTTGTGCGGCGCCGGCGCTTTCGCCCTGGGCCGACATCTTGTAGATCTGCGGTTGGCCGCCACGGTCGCTGGTGAAGTAGATCGACTGGCCGTCCGGCGAGAAGCACGGTTCGGTGTCGATCGAGCTGCCTTGCGTGAGGCGCCGCAGGCCGCTGCCATCCGCATTGACGGCGAAAATCTGCGTGTTGCCGGTGCGCGAGAGCGCGACGGCCAGCGTGCGTCCATCCGGCGACCACGCCGGCGCACTGTTATTGCCCTTCTGATCGGAAACGACCACGCGACGGCCCGTGGGCAGGTCGTGGATGTAGACGATCGGCTTCTTCTTTTCAAACGAAACGTAAGCGACCTTGGTGCCGTCCGGCGACCATGCCGGCGAGATGATCGGCTCGGGGCTCGACAGCGCGATATGCGCGTCCTGGCCGTCCGAATCGGAAATCTGCAATTGATAACGGCCACCCGTCTTGATGACATACGACAGGCGCGTGGCGAACACGCCGCGGCCGCCCATCAGTTTCGCGTAGATGTAGTCCGCGACCTTGTGAGCGCTCATGCGCAAGCCGCTTTCGGGGCTCACCAGCACGAGGCCGCCGAGGCTTTCGCCCTTGACCGTGTCATACAGCTTGAAGCGCACTTCGTACTGTCCGTTCGGCAGGCGATTCACGCTGCCCGATACGAAAGCATTCGCGCCCTTGGCCTTCCAGCTGCCGAGGTCGACGGAGTCGGTCTCGGAGACCGGCGTTGAGCCGGCGTCGATATTCGTGAACTTGCCGCTGCGTTGCAGATCCTGGCGCACGATTGTGCTGACCTGCTGCGGTGAGTTCGCTTCATTGGCGAAATTCGCTGTGGCGATCGGAAACTGGGTGGATCCGACGCCTGTCACGAGGACGTTGAGTTGTGCGTTGGCGGCGCCGCCGACAGCGATCAGGCACGATGCTACCAGTGTCCGCAGGCCTAGCTTGGTCATCAAACTCATGCTGTATGGATTCCCCAAAAACGGTTTTACTAACACTTCAAGACAGCAGAGAGACCCCAAAAGTGCCATTTCGTTCCCCGGCGCGCCTCGCTGGGCCGGACGCCGGGTCTGCTGTCAACTGACTGTCAAACTGCTGCTATCAACTTGCCGGCCGTAACGTAATCAGGAAGCTGGTCGGTGTCTTGCCATTGATATCCTGAGGCATCGGATCGGTAAGCTGGACAGCCCGGAGCGCGGCGTCGTCCCACGCCGGGTTGCCGCTGCTGCGCGAGATCGTTGCCCCAAGCAAGGTGCCTGTCGGCGAGCAACGCACGGAGACCACGGTTTCCAGCCCGCTCGTTTCGCCACCCCACGAGATATGCGGGCGCACCGCACGACGCACCTTATCCGAATACCCCGGCGATGTCGCATTGCCACCCGAGCCACTACCCGTGCCGCTCTTGCCGAGCCCATCGCTGGTCGAACTCGTGCCGCCGGCAGAGCCCTGCATCATCTGCGCGAGGCGGGCGCGGCGTTCCGTATCCAGCTTCTTCGCCTGTGCCGCAGCGTCGGCCTGCGCCTTGGCTTTCGCCGCTTTCTGCGCGTCGGCCTTTTTCTGCGCTTCAGCTTCGGCCTGCTTCTGCTGTTCCTGCTGTTCTTTCAACTGCTCCTGCTTTTGCTGCTCGGCCAGTTGCTGCTGCTTCAGCTTGTCGGCCTGCTGCTGCTGTTGTTTCTGCTTCGCTGCCGCGGCCTTCTGCGCGGCGAGTTGCGCCGCCTGGTCGGCCGCCAGCTGCTGCTGACGTTTCGCTTCCGCTTCCTGCTGGGCTTGCAGCTTCTGCAGACGCTGCTGCTCAGCCAGCTGCGCCTGACGGGCCGCTTCCTGTTGCTGGCGCTTCTTTTCCTGCAACGCGATGTCGGCCTGTTCGTCCGGCAGCGGCGGAGCAGGGGCGACCGGCACGGGGGGAGGCGGCGCGGGGCGCGGAATCGCCGTATCCGGTATTTCGGTCCACAGCTCCGCTTCTTCCCCTTCGGGCGTGCTGTTTTGCCAGTGAATGCCGTGGTACAGGAAGAACCCGAGCAGCACGTGCATCACCAGCGCGAACACAAAGGCTCGCCCGGTACCGCGTTCACGCGGTGGCAGGAGCGGGTATTCGGAGTTCTTGCGGATCATTGCGATTTGACGAGCAATCCAACGCGTTTGACGCCGCGGGCTTTCAGCTCGGACATCACGTTCATCACGGTTTCGTACTTGACCGTCTTGTCGGCGGCGATCACGACGGGCTGGTCAGGGTGCGACTGCGCGCGCTCGGAAATGAAGCCCCTCAGGTCGGCTTTCGTCATGTCCTCCTGTTGCTGCGCACCCGAGTCGTCCTTGTATTTGACGCTCATGTTGCCGTCCGCGCGAATGTTCACGATCACGGGCGGCGTTTGCTGCTGCGGCGCTGCGCCACCGACGGTCGGCAGATTGACAATCGACGGGGCGACGAGCGGCGCGGTCACCATGAAGATCACGAGCAGCACGAGCATCACGTCGATGTACGGCACGACGTTGATGTCGGCCATCGCGCGGCGCGAGCGGCCGCCGCGCATGCTGGAAGGGCGAGAGCCTGCCATCGTGAACTCCTTAATGTGCCTGGCGCTGCAGGATATTCGAGAATTCTTCGATGAACGTCTCGAAGCGGATCGCTAGACGGTCGATGTCGTGCGCGTAGCGGTTGTAGGCCACCACGGCCGGAATCGCGGCGAACAGGCCGATTGCGGTGGCGGTCAGCGCTTCGGCAATGCCGGGCGCGACGTTCGCCAGCGTGGCCTGCTGCACGTTGGCAAGGCCGCGGAAGGCATTCATGATCCCCCACACTGTGCCGAACAGACCAATGTACGGGCTGACCGAGCCGACGGATGCGAGAAAGGCGAGATTCGCTTCGAGCACGTCCATCTCACGCTGGAACGCGGCGCGCATGGCACGCCGTGCGCCGTCGAGAATCGCGCCTGGATCGTTCAGGCGCTTTTCCTTGCCCTTCAGGAATTCGCGCATGCCGGACTCGAAAATTCGCTCCAGCGCGCCGATCGTATGGCGGTTGTTCGCGGCGCTCTGGTACAGCGCCTGCAGGTCGCCGCCCGACCAGAAATCGCGTTCGAAACGCTCAGTTTGCGCGCGCGCCCGGCGAATCGCAAACCACTTGCGGAAGATGAAAGTCCACGACATCAGGGACAACAACAGCAGCAGCGCCATGACGGCCTGCGCCAGCAAGCTCGCATTAAGTACGAGAGAAATGATCGACAGATCTTGTGTAGTGTTCATAAAGGTTCGTTTTAACGTCCCGGGAAGGGGGCGTCCGGCTGCAAGGCCACTCGAAGCTTGCCGTGAGCAAAACGGAAGCATCGGCGAAATTGCAAGCCGAACCATGCTTTGTGTTGCTTGATCGATACGAGTTCACTGGCCCCGTAACAACGGGGTTCAGTCATGGTTCGTTGACACGTCGCCGTGACCCGCGCCCGGCCCACGCCGCAACGCGGCGAGAACCTGCGGAGGAATCGCGGCCGGCCGTAGCGCAATGCGGTCGACACAGCCGACGCGGATGGAGCCGGTGGCAAGCAGCGTGTCATTACGCCACGCCTCCTGCGCGAAATCGACCGATGCCCTGCCAAGACGCTCGATCCGGCTGACAACGTTGACGACGTCGTCGAGCCTGGCCGGCGCCCGATAGTCGACCGCGGTGCTGCGTACGATGAAAATCGCGCCTGTTTCGTCCGCAAGCCGGTTCTGGTCGACACCACAGGCGCGCAGCCATTCAGTGCGCGCCCGTTCGAAAAATTTCAGGTAGTTCGCGTAAAACACGATGCCGCCCGCGTCGGTATCTTCGTAATACACGCGGATTGGCCACGTGCAGCCGATTTCGGTGCCGGGCTGGCTGGTCGACATATTCATGCCGCGCATTTTACCGGAACGCACATCCCGAGGTCTGTTTCAAGATGTGCGCCCCGTCTGGCGGGCTTCAGCGGCGATTTCAGCCGGAATTTCAGCCGCGATGAACGGACAGCGCGGCGAACGTTTGAGCCACCGGCATCAGTTCAATCGTGTTGATGTTGACGTGCGCCGGACGTGTGGTGATCCAGTAGATCGAATCGGCGATATCCTCGGCGGTCAGCGGCTGCACGTTTTCGTACATTTTGCCGGCCTTCGCGTCGTCACCGCGAAAGCGCACGTTGGAGAACTCGGTGCCGCCGCACAGGCCCGGCTCGACGTCGGTCACCCGTAGTGCGGTGCCAGCGAGGTCAGAGCGCAGATTCAGGCTGAACTGGCGCACGAACGCCTTGGTCGCGCCATAGACGTTGCCGCCCGCATACGGCCAGTTGCCGGCCGCCGAGCCCAGATTGACGATGTGCCCGCGGTTGCGCTCCACCATGCCGGGCAGGAGCGCGTGCGTGACTTGCACGAGGCCCGTGCAGTTGGTCTCGATCATGGTCGTCCATTCATCCAGACTCGCTTTTTGCGCGGGCTCGATACCGAGCGCGAGGCCGGCGTTGTTGACCAGCACGTCGATTGCGGCGAAATTCGCCGGCAGCGCGGCCGGCATCGCCTCGACGGCGGCGCGGTCGCGTACGTCCAGCTCGTAAGGCAGGAGCGCGTCGCCGAGTTCGTCGGCGAGCGCCTGGAGGCGGTCTTTACGGCGAGCGGTGGCGACGACGCGATGGCCGCCCTTGACAAAGGCGCGAGCGATAGCGGCGCCGAATCCCGCCGATGCCCCGGTGACGAACACAATCATTGCAGTTCCCTGGTCGAGAAGAGAGAAAGGCCCCAAGCCTACTTTCATTGCGGCGCTGCGGCAAGGATGAACCAGCTGCATCAGGGGTTGCGGCAGGGAGGTGCCGTGAATTCGGCGCGGGCATTTATCAGACGTTTGGAGGCCGCGCCGGGCGGCCTGGCCGCTCTCGCCGCCGGCGTGGCGAGGGCCCGCCGGGGCGCCCGCAAGCTGGTTGCCTATTCGATCCTCTTCCAATAAACTAACGCGCTCATCCCTGCGTGACTGGCGATAGAACCGGTTCAAGCAACCGGGTTCAAGGTGGAGCAACCCACCGTGAAGCGCAGGGTGCCGTTTTGCCGTTCGCCTGGGCAGCTGTGATCCGCGCGCAATGATCTGCGCTGACGGTGGCTGTCCTGCCTCGCGTGTGCGGCGTCTCTCCATCCGCCACGTCAGGGCTGGCCTAGTCGCCAGCAGCGCTGCGTACCCTCTACGCAAGATTCGGCGCACGATCCGGTCAACCTGAACACACTCAACGGAATCCGTATGTTTGACAGAGCCCAAAGCACCATCGCCAACGTCGATCCTGAACTCTGGAAGGTCATCGAGCAGGAAAACCGCCGTCAGGAAGAGCATATCGAACTGATCGCGTCGGAAAACTATACGAGCCCGGCCGTGATGGCTGCGCAAGGCTCGCAACTCACGAACAAGTACGCTGAAGGGTATCCGGGCAAGCGCTACTACGGCGGCTGTGAGTACGTGGACATTGCCGAGCAACTGGCGATCGACCGCGTCAAGCAACTGTTCGGCGCCGAAGCGGCGAACGTGCAGCCGAACTCCGGCTCGCAAGCCAATCAGGGTGTGTTCTTCGCCATGCTCAAGCCGGGCGACACCATCATGGGCATGAGCCTCGCGCATGGCGGCCACCTCACGCACGGTTCGCCGGTCAACATGTCGGGCAAGTGGTTCAACGTGGTGAGCTACGGTCTGAACGAAGCCGAAGACATCGACTACGACGCGGCCGAAAAGCTCGCTCAGGAGCACAAGCCGAAGTTGATCGTGGCGGGCGCCTCCGCGTTCGCGCTGCGTATCGATTTCGAACGCCTGTCGAAGATCGCCAAGTCGGTCGGCGCGTACTTCATGGTCGACATGGCGCACTACGCCGGCCTGATTGCCGCGGGTGTGTATCCGAACCCGGTGCCGCACGCCGATTTCGTCACCACCACCACGCACAAGAGCCTGCGCGGCCCGCGCGGCGGCGTGATCCTGATGAAGGCCGAGTTCGAAAAGCAGATCAACTCGGCCATCTTCCCGGGCATTCAGGGTGGTCCGCTGATGCACGTGATCGCCGGCAAGGCCGTTGCGTTCAAGGAAGCGCTGTCGCCGGAATTCAAGGCGTACCAGCAGCAGGTCGTGGAAAACGCCCGCGTGCTGGCGGAGACGCTGGTCAAGCGCGGTCTGCGTATCGTGTCGGGCCGCACCGAAAGCCACGTGATGCTGGTCGATCTGCGCGCGAAGAAGATTACCGGCAAGGCTGCGGAAGCCGCGCTCGGCGCCGCTCACATCACCGTCAACAAGAACGCGATTCCGAACGATCCGGAAAAGCCGTTCGTGACGAGCGGCGTGCGTCTCGGCTCGCCGGCCATGACCACGCGCGGCTTCGGCGTCAAGGAAGCGGAACAGGTGGGCAACCTGATTGCCGACGTGCTGGACAACCCGGAAGACGCCGCTACGATCGAACGCGTGCGCGCACAAGTCGCCGAGCTGACCCAGCGCTTCCCGGTTTACCGCTAAGCCGTCATGCATTGCCCCTTCTGCCGTCACGCCGATACGCAGGTTGTCGATTCGCGCGTATCCGAAGACGGCGCAACGATTCGCCGGCGCCGCCGCTGCCCGGCCTGCGACAAACGTTTCACGACGTATGAGCGGGTCGAGCTGGCGTTGCCGTCGGTCGTCAAGAAGGACGGCAGCCGCACGGAATTCGACCGCCGCAAGATCGTGGCGAGCATGCAACTGGCGCTGCGCAAACGCCCGGTTGCTGCAGACGCGATTGACGCGGCAGTTGCCCGCATCGAATACCAGTTGCTCGGCAGCGGCGAGCGCGAGGTGCGCAGCGAGCGCCTCGGCGAACTCGTGATGAACGAGTTGCGCGCGCTCGACACGATTGGCTACGTACGTTTCGCTTCCGTCTACCGGCGCTTTGAAGACGTCTCCGAATTCGAAGACGTGATCGAAGAATTTCGCCGCGCCACTTCTCCTCCCAAGCCTTCCCGCAAGCGCTAATCGCTGTCGCACTTCGCGTTGCATTCTGGAGGCTGTTCTCCTCCGCGTTGTTTCGCGTATCCGCATCTCCCGCTCCCGTTGTGGTTTGTCGCGTGAATTCTTGCGCGGGATAGCGTCTGAATGCCACCTGGCCATTCGGCCGATTGTTGAGGCGTTCGCGATTCGCTAGATTGGCTGCATTCTTCGAAACGATCAGGGATGCAGATGAAATGGGATGTGGTCAATCCACCGCCATGGCGCGGTTTCACGCTTGTCGAAACGCTCGCCGTCATCGCGCTGCTGGCGGTGATCGCGGTAATTGCGACACCGTCGTTCGTAGCATGGCACGTGCGCGACCAGGTCGATGCGCGCGCAAAAGCACTTGTCTCAACGCTGGCCTATGCGCGCAGTGAGGCATTGCGCCGCGGTGCGCGCGTCACCGTGTGCCGGATCGATGCGGCCCGACAGTGTCTGGCTGCGGGGCAGCCGTGCAGCAATGGCGTCGCCGACTGGTCCTGTGGTTGGGCCGTGTTGGCGGAACAAGGTGGCACACGCGCGCTGCTGCGCGCGCAGCCCCTGCTCGCGGCGGTGAGCATCACCGGGGTGCAGACGAATCTCACGTTTACGCCGCCGGCCGGACAACTGATCGGCACATTCCGCAGTTTCGACATCGCCCCGCGCTCCCCCACCAGGGCGACCCAAGGGGACAAATGGCGGCGCTGCATTCGCATTGCCGCGGGTGGCCGCGCGCGAATTGTCGAAGGTGCGTGTGGAGCGGCCTCATGAGACGGTATTGGCAGAACCCATGTTTGTTCCACCGCGGTGTGAAGTGCGGCGGTAGCACGTTGATCGAAGTCATGCTGGCAGTCGCGTTGATGGCGATCACCGCGTTAGGGCTTATCGCCGGGCAATTGTGGACCGCACGCGAAGCTCGCGCGATGGCGCTGCGCGAACACGCAGCGTGGATTGCCGATTCCGTAGCGGAGGCGATGTACACGCCCGCCACGGGTGATTCCGCGATCAGGCAATGGGATGCGCGAGCATCGGCCGTTTTACCCCATGGCCAGGCATCGGTATTCGAAAGCGGCGGGGTGTCGTCGGCCCGTGTGACCTGGGCATCGCCGCGTGATATGCCGCATGCGGACGACGTAATCGACAAGCCAGAATCTTGCGGTGGCGTGGAGCTTCCCGTGGGTTCCTCATGCGTTGCGCTGGCGTTTGCGAAATGATGCGGCGTCCGAATCCCGCTCGCGGTCATTCGCTACTTGAGTTCGTGATTGCCATTGCGCTCGGGTTAGTCGTGACAGCGGGCGCCGCGTCACTCTATACAACGCAGCGGGCCGCTTTCGATCACGCGAGCGATGCCATGCGGATCCGCGAAGCCGGCCTGATCGCGTTGGCGCTGATTGGTCAGCAGTTGCAAATGGCCGGCTTCGTGCCTGCGGACGTCACAAGCTACAACGGTCCGCCACCGTTATTCGGCTGCACGGGTGGCCGTCCGACTGGCGCGGACGACAGTCTGGCCTGTGAAACGTTGCCGAGTCGTTCGGACGGTGTCGCGGTCCGATACGTGGGTGACAGCACCTCCACATGGCCATCGGCGAACGGGCAGACAACCGACTGCCTTGGCCAGGCTGTGACAGGCAACCGCCCAGTCACCGGAGGTCAGGGTGTATGGGTTGTGAACCGGTTTTTCGCCAGGGTTAGCGGTTCGACAGGCGAGCCGGAGCTTTACTGCGAGGGCAACGGCAAGGCGGGGTCTGCGCAGCCGCTGGTGGAGGGCATCGAGCGTGTGCGGATCAAATACTGGCTGGCCGGTGGCTTGGGGGCCGTCGACGCGTCGTCAATTGGCGCCGCTCAATGGGCAAAGATCGTCGCCGTCGATCTGTGCGTGCTCGTACGCGGCGCGCCGCGAGGGCAGCGCTCGCGCTATGTCGATTGCGACGGGGTGACCATTCTCGGTACAGATACAAGGCCGCGCCAGGCATTCTGGCGGCGCGTGGCGATACGCAATCATGCGGAGGATTAACCGTGACGCAGCGACCAGTCAGCCCGCGGCAAAATCGCGAGGACGGGCAGTGCGCCTCATGCGACGATCGGGCAAAAACCGTGTACCGCCTCAGCAGCGGCATAGGGCGCTGGTCGCGTGGTCGTCAGAATGGCGTAGTTCTGCCAATCGTCCTGCTGATATCAGCCATGATGCTGACCACGTCCGCGGCCTGGTTTGAAACATCGCTTGCGGCCGCACGCGGCGCCACCAACGTGCGCGAGTACCTTCAAGCCTTTCATGCCGCGGACTCGGCGCTGACTTTATGCGCTCGCAGTGTGGTCTCGTCAGCGGGAATGCAAACGGCAGCGCCGCCGCTTGCATCCGGCGAGCCGGCGCAATGGAAACTCGAATCCGCGTTCGAGGCAGGCGCTATCGAACCCGTCGCGCGATGGCCCGGCTCGCCGCGCGCGCCACAATGTCTGGTCGAGGCCTGGCGTCTGGCTACCCGCGCGGAAGCCCGGGCGTATTTACTGACGTCACGCGGATTCGGCCGGACCAAAGAGTCGCAGGTGTGGCTGCAAATGGAACTGGTGATCGAGGGAGAGAAGATCGAACGTCATTGGCGCCGCGTCGCCTCCCGGCCATTTTGACGGGGAGCATGATGAAGCCACCTCCAACCGCATTCACGCTGCTCGAACTGGTGATCGCGCTGGCGATAGCCGCCACGCTGGCCGTGTTTGCCGTACCTTCGTACCAGCGGCACGTCGCACGAACCCATCGAACCGATGCAGCGTCCGCGCTCTATCGGGCGGCTCAATTCGTCGAAGGCGCAACAAGCGATAGCGCACCGGCCCTGCCTCCGGGCCTGGATCAGGCGCCGCAGTTCGGCACGCCTGTCTATCGCTTGCAAGTACTGCCCGCGAACCAGGCAAACGGTGGCTACGCGATCGAGGCGGTGCCGAGCGAATCCGGTGCAATGCACGACGATCCCTGCGGCATTTTCACACTCGATGCGACAGGGCAGCGCGGCAACAGAAGTGGGGCAAACAGCGTGACGCCTGCAAGCGGCGAGTGCTGGAACACGAGCTAGACGATCAGCGGAGCAGTGAGACGCCGCGAGGCATGACGTTTCAGTAACCGTTATCCGTTGATTCGACTTTGTCGCCAGCAGAGGCGGAGGTAGAGGCGGCCTTCTCGCGCTTCATCTGCTGCCAGATTCGGTACGCTTCCCACCCGGCGAGCGCAAGGCTGCCCCACTTGAGCGCGGGCTTGGCGCCGGCCGCGACCGTTGCGCGCAGCGGCTTGGCAAGAACGATCGACGCGATCGAACTGATGAGCGGGTACTGTTTGAGGAGTGCGCCGATGCTCGTGGCGTTGAGAATGCCCGCCTTCGAGCCGCTGCCCGTGCGCAAGCCGGCAAAACCCGGCACGATGAATTTGAGCCAGCTGAAGTGCGTGACTGCCTGCCGAAATTCAATGGTCGCCTGAGCAAGTTCCATACGCTCGACATCCGCGCGCACCAGCAGCAACTCCTTGCGTAGCGCACGCAAATGCGGGGTGCTCAGATCTCTGGCGTGGTGGCGCGTGTTGCGGAATGCGGTATCGGAGTGAATCTGGCTCATGGCGTGTCGGCGGCGGTGAAAGTCAGACAGCGGATAAACGCTGTAATTCGCTCGAGGTTCCCAACCAGGGCGCGGAGCGGGCAGAGCCCCGTTACGCCCTCGGTGTCACGGCTTGCGGAATACCTCGCGGTCTTTTTCGAACTCGGCGATGGTCGCTTCGAACACCATCGGCGCGTTGCGCAAACTGCTGCGTGCTTTCAGCGCGCAGGCCAGTCCCGCTATCGCGTAGACGACGGTGATGCCGGCGAGCGCCTGCAAGCGATAAGTGTCCCAGAACGCGATGGCGATCAGCGCCGTCAGCGCGATCAGGGCCATGGTGGCGAGCATCATGGCGGCGAGGCCAAGAAACAGCACGCCGAGCAAGCGGTCCTTTTCTTCGGCGAGTTCAATGCCGACCAGTTCCAGCCGTGTTTGCAGTATCGCAAACACGGAACTGAGGATGCGGCGCAATGGACTACGCTCTCCGCGCTGCGATTGTGTTTCGATCGTCATGGCTATGGACGTTGCGCGTGAAGGCCTAACCGGCGCATGCGCGCGCCGGGGAAAGCGGGCCGGCCAGACGTGCGCCGGTCGACTCGATTTGCTGGTGCGCCGGACGCGGGTCGTCCGGCCTCGTCACCAGTCCTACTTGCGATTGATCAACAACCCAAGCAGGATGCCAGCGCCCGCAGCGATGCCGATGGATGCCCACGGATGCTCATGCACGTAGTCGTCGGTGGCGCGGGCGGCCTTCTTGCCTTTTTCGACCACCACGACCTGCACGTCAGCCGCTTTTTCCTTGGCCTGCTTCAGGCGCGTGAGCGCCGTTTCACGCAGTTCAGAAGCGCGCTCGCCGGTGGCACTCGCGGCCTGTTTCAGCAAATCTTCTGCGTCCGCGAGGACGGTTTTGATATCCGACATCAATCTCTCCTTGTTGACTTCCGACATTGACAGCTCCCTTCGTATCACGCCACGCGTGAATCGTAACCAAAGAAACGGCCGCTGGCGAGGGTGTGGTTCCGCTGCCTCGCCAGTTCGCATGAACCGTTCCCGGTTGAAGCATAGGCAAAAAAATGCTCCACCTGCACAACCACGTCGGCAAAGTTTGCCAAAGATGGAGTTGGTCTGTCCCGCAAAGTTTCCACTAAATCAGGGAAAATTACAAAACCGCATAAAGTAGTGACGCGATGTTCGTTCGTCGTGTAACGTCGCGCCCTTATGCTTTGTGTCTGCGGGGCGGCGCGAGCGAGTGCTCGCGCGCAATGTCCAATAACCTTAAAGGATCAACATGAGTCTGCGTCTTGGCGATATCGCACCGGATTTCGAGCAGCTGTCGAGTATCGGCCCGATCAAGTTCCATGAATGGCTGGATGATAGCTGGGGCGTGCTGTTTTCGCACCCCGCCGACTTCACGCCGGTCTGCACGACCGAACTCGGCCTGACCGCGAAGCTGGCTGAGGAATTCGCGAAGCGCAATGTGAAGACCATCGCCCTCTCGGTCGACAGCGCCGAGTCGCACAAGGAGTGGATCAAGGACATTAACGAGACTCAGGCCGCCAACGTCGGCTTCCCGATTCTCGCAGACGGCGACCGCAAGGTTGCCGAGCTTTACGACATGATCCATCCGAACGCCAGCGAGACGTTCACGGTCCGCTCGCTGTTCGTGATTGACCCGAAAAAGAAGGTGCGCCTTACCATCACGTATCCGGCCAGCACCGGCCGCAACTTCGACGAAGTGCTGCGCGTAATCGACTCCCTGCAACTCACGGACAACCATTCGGTCGCCACCCCCGGCAACTGGAAGCAGGGCGATGATGTGGTGATCGTCCCGTCGTTGAAGGACGAGGAAGTCATCAAGCAGAAATTCCCGAAGGGCTACAAAGCGTTGCGCCCGTACCTGCGCATGACGCCACAGCCCAACAAGTAAGCACTTGAAAGCACTTGATGAGCCACGAAGCGCGCAGTTAGCTTCAGCACATTAGAAAGCCCGGTCATCACCTTTGATGACCGGGCTTTTTTATCGAGGCAGTGCCGATACCGCCGCTCGCGCCGGAACCGGCGCGTCAGAAGACTTTCAGAAAAACGCCTGGATGCCGGTTTGCGCGCGCCCGAGAATCAGCGCGTGAATGTCGTGCGTACCTTCGTACGTATTCACCACTTCCAGATTCACGAGGTGCCGGGCGATGCCGAACTCGTCCGAAATGCCGTTGCCGCCGAGCATGTCACGTGCGAGCCGCGCGATATCCAGTGCCTTGCCGCACGAATTGCGCTTCATGATCGAAGTGATTTCGACGGCCGCGGTTCCTTCGTCTTTCATGCGGCCAAGGCGCAGCACGCCTTGCAGGCCGAGCGTGATCTCGGTTTGCATGTCGGCGAGCTTTTTCTGGATCAGCTGGTTGGCGGCGAGCGGCCGGCCGAACTGCTTGCGGTCCAGCACGTATTGACGCGCGGTGTGCCAGCACGATTCTGCCGCGCCGAGTGCACCCCAGGCAATGCCGTAGCGCGCCGAGTTCAGGCACGTGAACGGACCGCGCAAGCCGCTGACTTCGGGGAAACGGTTTTCTTCCGGCACGAACACTTCGTCGAGCACGATCTCGCCGGTGATCGACGCGCGCAGACCCACCTTGCTATGGATGGTGGGAGCCGACAGCCCCTTCCAACCTTTTTCGAGAATGAAGCCGCGGATCTGGTCCTTGCCGTCTTCCTCGAGCTTCGCCCAGACGACGAATACGTCGGCGATCGGCGAATTGGTGATCCACATCTTCGAGCCTGACAGCGAGTAGCCGCCGTCGACCTTTTTCGCCCGCGTGACCATGCTGCCCGGATCGGACCCATGGTTCGGCTCAGTCAGGCCGAAGCAGCCGATCCACTCGCCGGTGACGAGCTTCGGCAGGTACTTCTGTTTCTGCGCCTCGGAGCCGAATTCATAGATCGGCACCATGACGAGCGACGACTGCACCGACATCATCGAGCGGTAGCCGGAATCGACGCGCTCCACTTCCCGCGCGATCAGGCCGTACGCGACGTAATTCAGACCGGGGCCGCCATATTGCTCGGGAATCGTCGGGCCGAGCAGGCCGAGTTCGCCCATTTCGCGAAAGATCTCGACGTCGGTCTTCTCATGACGGAACGCTTCGAGCACGCGCGGTTGCAGCTTGTCCTGCGCGTAGGCCGCGGCGGCGTCGCGCACCATGCGTTCGTCTTCGGTGAGCTGCTGATCCAGCAGCAGCGGGTCTTCCCAGTGAAACTGCGCGGCCTCGGCCATGACGTATCTCCTGAATCCTGCTTGACGTAAGTTCCGCCGTGCGGAACAATGTTTTGCAAATCACGTCCGAGTGTACCACCCCATGACGCCTGTATCCACTCTCTCCGAACCGCTCGACGAACGCAAATTCGTCGTTGCCCTGGCACGCGGGCTGGACTTGCTGCGCGCGTTCAAGCCGGGCGAAACGATGCTCGGCAACCGCGATTTCGTCGAACGCACGGGTTTGCCGAAGGCGACCGTCAACCGTCTCGCCTACACGCTGACCGTGCTCGGCTATCTGCGGCTAGATGAAACTCTCGGCAAATATGCGCTCGACGCCGGCGTGCTGTCGCTCGGTTTCGCGCTGCTCGCGGGCACTGACACGCTCGAGCTGGCGCGCCCGCACATGCGCGCCTTCGCGCGCGAGGTGGGCGCGGCGGTCTCGCTCGGCTGCCGGGACGGGTTCGACATGGTCTATCTGGAGACGATCCGCAGCGAAACCGCGCTCACGCTCGGGCTGGCGTCCGGTTCGAAACTGTCGATGCTGACCAGTTCGATGGGCCGGGCATATCTGGCCGTGCAGTCGGCGGACGTGCGTGCCGCGCTGCTGGCCGAACTCGGCAAGGCCGCGGGCGGCGAAGGCGCGGAGCTGGTGGCCGGCGCGGAACAGGAAATCGAGACATTCGCCAGAGAGCGGTGCTGCTATTCGTTCCGCGCCTGGCACGACGATGTGAACGCGGTGGCGGTGCCGTTTCGTGAGCCGCGCGAAGGGCGCTGGCTGGTGCTGAGCTGCAGCGGGCCCGCGTCGTCGATGGGGGAGGAGGTGTTTCGTGAAAACGTCGCGCCCCGGCTGAAGGCGCTTGCCCGGCGCCTGGGCGAAACGGGTTGAGGCGACGGCGGCAGGGGCGCTACCGCATCGCAATGCGCAGCTGGATCGCCCTCAAGCCGCCCGGTCGTGGTAATGGGCGTTGAACAGCGGCCCTTGCACGAAGCGCACGTCGTACTGTTGTAGCGCCTCGAACTGCGTTTCACTCACCACGCCGTTGAAGATCAGCGGAACCCGCAACCGGCCGGCGTAGCCGACTAACGGCTTGACCATCGCATCGCGCAACGCGATGCCCGCATCCATCTTGATGAAGTCGAGCCGCGCCGTTTCCGATACCGACAGAATTTGCCCGGCGTTGGACAGATTGCCCGCCACCTTGAAGCCGTAGCGCTGATAACTCGTGGTCAGATAGCCAAGAAAGGTCTTGTGCGCGACCGCCGCGGCCGGCAACTCGATCACCACCCGCGACGGGTTCAAGCCGAACGACACCAGGATGGTCGAGAAATGCAGCCCGTGGTCGTACTTCACGCTCTTTAGCAGCCGTTCGTGCACGCGCAGAAAGAGCAACCCATGCCGCTGCGCGCCGAAGAAGTTGATGGCGTGCAGCGCACGCGACATCCGGTCGAGCGCGACCAGTTCCTGATCGTCGGCAATGCGGTCGAACGGATCGAAGACTTCGAACGGCGCGGCGTCGAGCCGCTGCGTGACGGCCTGAAATCCGAGTTCATCGCCGAAGCGGTCTACGCCTTCCGCCCCGCAGGAGAGCGACTGCGCGAGCGCGTGCACGCTGATATCGAAGATCGGTTCATAGGCGCTGGTGAGTTCAAGGCCGCCGAATTGCGCCAATGCGACGTCGTGATGCATGCCTTGTCCCATCATCAGGTGCTGGCCGAGAAACGGGTGGTCGGCGGCACGGGCAATGAGGTTGGGGATGGTTGGCAGAATCATTTAGGCGAATGAATAGCAAAAAAGGCAGGCGCGCCAGGCGCTCGGCAACGCGACCCGGTTGCCGCATGCCTTGATGGTAGCAGTCCGGACCACGATTACATGAACATATTGCTCATAACGTTATCCGCCGAACGCCTGTGCCCACGGCCCGTCCGAGGGTTTTTACGAGTGCGTCCAGGGTTTACGTTAATTTCTCTATCCGTAATTCGTTTTACTATACGTAAATTGTGACGTGGCAACACGCCCGCTATCCGGGCCGCAGACCGCGTGAGATGAAAAGTTCGAGGATCAACGGAGAGCCTTGCATGGATACCCCAACACGCACGCCGAATACCGCCGGTTCGCGGCTCGAAATCGAGCCGGGCTATCAGTCGGGCTTCGCGAACGAATTCGCGACGGAGGCCCTGCCCGGCGCCTTGCCCGAAG
>DASVNP010000402.1:0-5153 GCA_036383775.1 Paraburkholderia sp.
CGGTCGACCAGTCCTGCGTTTCCGCCGACAGCAGCGCGCTCGCATACAGCGCGTCGGTCATGTCGGGATGGGCGGCGAGCAGGCCGTCCATCATGCTGCGGGCATTCGCGACCGCGCCCTGGCGCACGTAAATGCGCGCGAGGTCGAGGCGCAGCCACGGATCATCCGGCGTATTCAGCAGCGCGTCTTCGAACAGGCTGCGCGCGCTGCCGAGATCGCCGCGCGCTTCGGCGGCGCGGGCCTGGGCGGCCTGGGCTTCGCCGCGCAGACGGTTGATGCCGCCGGCCTTCGACTGCTGTTCGCTGTTCAACTGGTTGGCGAATTGCAGCGCTTCGTCGCCGCGGCCTTGCGCGGCGAGCGCGCCGACCAGCCCGCGAATCGCGTCGGGATTGTCGGCCTGACGGCGCAGTGCCATCCGGTACGCCTGTTCCGCGCCCACCGGGTCGCCATTGGCGAGCAGCATTTCGCCGAGCAGCACCTGCGCAGTGACGTCGGACGGATTGAGCGCGATCGCGCGCTCGAACAGCGACTTCGCCTTCGCGAACTCGCCGTTGCTGCGCGCGCCGATCGCGTCGCTCGTGTAGGTCCAGTAGGTCGCGCTGTCGAGCGCGGTTTTCCAGCGCGCCGGATTGCCGTTGCGCGACGCGCGTTCCAGATAGTTGCGGGCTTCGGCGAAACGCTCCTGCTTCAACGCGGCGATGCCCATGCCGCCGAGCGCGTCGGTGTCGTTCGGGCTGTTGGCCAGCACCGCCGAGAATTTCGTGCGCGCGGTCGCCACATCATCGCGATCGAGCGCGGCGAAGCCTTCGGCGATGGTGCGGCCGCGCGCGTCCGTCGTGGCGTTTCCCTGCGTGCGGTCGCGCGCCGCCTTGTCCTGCGACACCATCGAATCGAAGCGCGCCTTGACGGCGGCGTCGTCCGGCGCGGTTTGCAGATACGCCTCGTAGAGAGCGGCGTCGGAAGGACGGGCGTCCAGCCAAAGCAGCGCCTGACGCCAGCTCTTTTTCGCCGCCGCGCCAACGCTGCTGTCGCCCACGAGCTTCTGCAAGCGGGCGATGCCTTCGCGGCGCGTCACGTCGCGATAGGTCAGATGCTGCGCGTAGGCGAGGCCGTAGCGCGGATCGTCGGGATTGTCGCGCGCGAGCTGTTCGAGTCCGCGGCGCGCCTGGTCCCAGCCTTGCGGCGTGGCCGACAGCGCCTGGTAATACTCGAGCTGCAATTGCGGCGTGGCCGGCTTGCCGTTCAGCGCGCGCTGGTATTCCTCCACCGCGCTCGCGTTCTGACCGCTTTGCGCGAGCCGCCGCGCGTCGTTCACGGTCTGGTCGCGCAGGCTCGATTCGCCCAGGCGCCGGCCCAGTTCATCCAGATTCGGGTAGTTGGGCGCGACCGCTTTCAGACGCGCCAGATATTGCTGCGCGCCGGCGCCGTCCTTGCGATCGGCGAGCACCATGCCCATGCCAAAAAGCGCATCGGGCTGTTTGGGATCGAGGCGCAGCACCTTCAGCCATGCCTGCTCGGCCAGGTCGCCGCGCTGATGCGACTGCCAGTACTTGCCCTGATCGATCAGCACGTTCAGCGGATCTTTCGACGCCTGCGCCAGCACGTCGGGCGAACCCGCCGCTAAATAGCACACGGAGCACACGGCCGTGGCACTGAGCGCGAGGCGCAAGGACAACGCGAGAGCGTTCAATCGCATGCGTTTCTCCAGCTCGGCACGAGACGCCCGGCTTCGTCGAAGCGATAACGGGCGTCGATGAACCCCGTGCCGAACAAGCCCAGCACACGATCGTAGTACACCGGCTCGCGGCCCGGCACGCCGGCGTCGAGCGCCGCGAGACGGGTGCGCGCTAGGCCGAGGCCGCGCTCGTCGCCGAGTGCCTTGAAATACGGCGCGAGCGCGCCCCAGTAGCTGAGCGGGCCTTCGCCGCTCGCCGTGCCGGTGGTCGACGAGACCTTCTCGGGCGGAATACCGGTTTGCGCGACGCGCGCGCGCATCCCGCCGAGCGCCGCGAGCCAAGGCTTTGCGAGCGGGTCGGCGGGCGAGGCGAGACCCGCCCACAGATACACGCGAATCGCGTCGTAGCTGCCGGTGTCGCCGTTCTTCGGGTCGACCACGAACTGGCCGTTCTGCCACGCTGCCCAGTCGGGAGCGAAGCCCTGCGGCGCGGTGGTCTTGACGAGCTTGTATGCGCTGTCGGCCAGCTTGCCCCACGGGCCGTCCGGCACCTCGTGCGCGAGCGCGCGCAACACGGGCAGGGGCAGGTAGCTCGGATTCAGCCGCGTCACGCCGCCGTTTTTGAAGCCTTGCGGCCCAGGCAGCAGCATCGGGCCGACGCCTGGCAAGGTGGTCATTTCCTGGCGCGCGATCTGCGCGGCCAGCGCCTGACCAAGCTGCGTATAGCTCGCTTCGTGCCACAGGCGGCCCGCTTGCAGCAGATCGTAGGCGATCCACAAATCGGAGTCGGACGCGGAATTCGGATCGAGCACGCCATACGAGCCGTCCGGTTTCTTGCCCCATTGCCATGACGGCAAGCGCATGTTCTGCGGGTCGAACTGATTGCCGGCGAGATTGGTGCGGGTCCAGCCGAGCAGCCGGTCGAAGGTCGCGCGGTCGTTCGCGACCAGCGCGAAGAAGAGGCCGTAGGACTGGCCTTCGGAAGTGGTCTGCTGCGTGGGCGAGGAGTAGTCGATCACGCGGCCGTCGGCCTGCACGAAGCGTTCGACGAAGGTCCGGTAGCTGCTCCAGTCGCCGCAGGCGCCGGGCGTGGAAGTGGTCTGCGCCACTCTGACGATGTTGGCGAAACTCGCCGACGCGGCGAGTCCGAGCGCGAGCGCCATGCTTATCTTCTTGTTGATTCGAACCCGCATATCAGTCCTGTTAGTCCTTCAGGCGGCGCGCGGCGATGGAGCGCAGCGTCCGGTAGAACAGCCCCGCGATGATCAGCGCGGCGATCACACCGGCCAGCATCAGCAGCAGCGGATGCGACGAGAGCGCCCAGCGCAGATACTCCTGCGGCGACAAATGGCCGACATAGTACGCTTCGCCATTCGACGTGATCGTCACGGTGCGGCCGTGGATCACGGCCATCGCGCCTTGAATCTGCGGCAGCACGTCGGCGTCGAGCAGCGCCGCGGACAGGTCCGCGTCCGACTGGCCGGCCGCGCTCACCAGCGCGACGGCGCTGCGGTTCTTCTGCAAGGGCGATTCGAAACCGGTCAGCAGCGCGTCGCCGTTCGAACTTACCAGCGTCAGGTCGGCGCGCGCCGGCGTGCGCTCGACGCCGCGTTCGCCATGCCACCAGTCCTCGAGCTTGAAGACGATGTCGGAGAGCTGGAACGTGCGCGAGTCGCCGTCGCTGGAGAACGGCATCGACTTGGCCCAGCGTTGCAACAGAGGCTGCCTGCCCGGCGCGCCGAAAATCAGCAGGTCCTTGCTGGCGAACTTGTCGGCGTCGTCCGCGGTGCCGATCGTCACGCCCGTCACCGGGTAGCCGGTCGAGGTGCCCATGCGGCCCATGGTCAGCAGATACAGGCTGTAGTCGCTCGAATCGGCGTCGTTCGGCAGGATCACGGCGGTCTCGGAGAGGTCCGCCATACGCGTGAACGGGAAGCCGCTATTGGCGAACGCGGCCAGATCGGGCAGTGCCATGTAGTGCGGGAACGACGAAAGGTCGATAGTCGAGTTCGGATCGATCGCGCCGACCACGTTGTCGAGCAGGCGGCCGTGACATTCGCCGGTATCGGGAATGTCGTAGTAGAAGTGCAGGCGCAGCTGCGTGCGGGGTGTCAGCAGCAGCGGCGGAATATTCACGGTGCGGCGCGCCTCGGCGGTCTTGTCCGGCAGCACGCGCCCGAAGTAGTTGCTCAGTTCGAAGACCGAGGCGGGCTCGGCCGGAATCGGCAGCGCCTGCACGAAGCCGCTATTCACGCTCACATTCAACGAGGAACGATCGCTGTGCGGACGCGCCGTATAGCGGTAGCGCAGATCGATCGGCGCGCCGCGGGTGTGCCACATGAACAGGTCGGGCGGCACGCGCAGATTCACGTGCACGGCGTCGGCGTCGTAGCCGGACACGGTTAGGTCGCGCGGATCGGCGAGCGCGCCGAAACGCACCGGCCGGTTGGTCGGCAGCCAGTTCGGCGCGTCGTACGGCGCGCGCGGGGCGAGTTCGTTCAACTGCGTGATCGTCGCACTCGGGCCGGTTAGCGCGTTCTGACCGACGCCGAGCGCCTTCGCGGCGGTTTTCAGTTCCGCTTCGTTGCGGCCGAGCACGAGCAGCAGCTTGCCGCGCGCCGGCGCCTGGCGATCCACCACCGCCACGGTCGGGCCGGAGATGGCCGGAATGTCGACGCCGGACGGGCGTTGATCGGACGTGGCGAACACCACGGCGTTGCCCGACAGCGGCGCGTTGTCCAGTTGCGCCGGAAATACCGCGCCGCGATAACCGGCCAGCGCGCCGAACCACGACGCCACGATGCCGCTCGCTTCGAGCAGGCCGTTGCCCGGCTTTTGCGGGAGCACGAATGGCAGTTCGAGACGGCGCACGTCGCGGCGGTCGAAGAACGGCTGGGGCAGCGCCGCCAGATCCGGCTTGCTGGCGAGCGACGCATAGGTCAGATCGAGCGAGCTCGCATTGCTGACGGTCGCCCACAGCGACGAGTTCGCCGGGTCTTCGCAGCGCGTCGTGTAGTGGCCGATCAACTGCACGTTCAGGTGGTTGAATTCGGTGACGAAGCGCGGATCGATCGAGACGTCGCGCGCCACCAGCATGCCGGCCTGTTCGTGCGGCACGGGCAGGGTGGCGGCGACTTCGCCGTTCACCAGCACTTTCAGCTGCGAGATGGCCGGCAGCAGCGCCGGCGAGTAGCTGTAGACCAGATGCAGGACCGCGCCGGTCACCACTTCGTCGCCGCGCACGGAGAACGCGACGCCGTTCTGGCCGTCAGTGCCGCGCAGTTGCAGCGGGTCGAGCGCGCCGAGGTCGGCGAAGGTAAGCGACTGACGGCGGCCGCCCGGCACCAGCGTGCCCGGCTCGGCGGTGGTCGGCGTCCTGACGCCCAACGCTTTGACCGACGACGCGGCGAGCGCCGGCGTCGGTGTCGCCAGTTGCGGCTGCGCCAGCGCATTCGGATCGTAGGGCACGGCCGGACCC
>DASVNP010000403.1:0-68089 GCA_036383775.1 Paraburkholderia sp.
CGCCCGTCGTGGTTGCGGTCTCGGCACTGCCGCCACCCAGCAGCTTGTCGCCCACTTTCTGCGCGCCCTGGCCGACTTCCATCTCGCTGACCGACTTGATGACCTTGCCTACGCCGCCGTGCATCGCGGCTGCGATCGTGTTGTCGAGCTTTTCGCTGCCGATATGCGCCGCGGCGAGCGTCGAGGCTGCGACGGTCGTCCCCAGGCCCTCGGGCGTGAGGTCGGCGGCGGCTTCGAGCGCATCCTCCCCGACCTGTGCCAGGTCGTTCATCATGCCCTTGAAATTGCCGTGCGCGAGATCCTTCACCGCGTTGACGGAACCGGATACGACGCCCTCGACGGAGGACACGAGGTCCTGGGCAGCGGCGTCGACGCCCTCGTTGACGTCTTTCTTGACCGTCTCGACTCCCTTTTCGACGCTATTCAATACCTTGTCGAAACCCTTGCCGAGATGCAATCCCTGCAAACCTTCGAGCGTGGCTTCCGCGCTTGCGGTGGCCGCGTCCGTCGCAGCCTTGCCGACGTCATCGGCCGTCTTCAGCAGGTCTTGCATGGCAAGCTTCATATTGCCCTGCATGAGTGCCTCGGTCATTGCCAGTGTGTCCTGCAGCACCTTCTTGAGATCCTTTTCCAGCACATGGGCCACATGCTCGACGCCGTGCGCGACCGATTTCGCGGCCTTCTCGATGTCGTGGCCAATATGCTGGAACGCATGCTTGATTTTCGAAAATATACTCATGGTGTGCTCCTCAATGCGCGCGGCCCACGCAAGGCGGGGCCGATCGGATGGCCTGCCAGCAGGGCCGCGCGACGATGTGGGTGGAATTGCCTCAATTCGTCGACGTTTTCTCGTTCATCGCCTTGTTGAGCATCGGCAGCAATTGCGAAAGCAGCTTGAGCAGTTCGTTGGTGAGCGTGCTCGGATCAGCCGCGCCGGTCGTGCCGTTGTTCGACCCGTCCGTGCCGTCTGTGCCGTTCGTGCTGGTGTCGCTCGGGTCGCTCGTGCTGTTCGGATCGGTGCCGCCGTTGTTCGAACCGTCGGTTTGCGACGACCCCTGGAGCTGTTGCAGCAGTTGGATCACTTCGGAAAGCAGATCCTGAATCTGCGAGGTCTGATCGCCACCCTTGTTCGCACCGCCGCCGCCGGCCTGGCCGCCGCCTTGGGCGCCCTGGATCTGTTGCAGCAGCTTGAGAATATCGTCGATCATGCTCGCAGTCTGCTTGTCGAGCCCCTGGCCGCTTTGCGACGACTGCTGCAGCATTTGCAGGATCTGCTGCAACAGCGACATGATCTGGCTTTGCACGTCGGTCGAGTCGTTGCCCGGATCGACGTTGTTGCCGGTCGACGCACCTTGCGTCGAGTTATCGCCGCCACCGCCACCGCCGCCGGCAGACGGGTTGCCGCCTTGCGAGCTGCCGTTCACCTTCTGTTCGATGATCGCGAGGATCATTTCGAGCAGCTTCTCGATATCGTTGTTGCCGAGCTTGCCGCCGCCCTGCAGGTCCGATTCCAGTTGCTGCAGATCGGCCTGGATGGCGCTGCTGCCGGAGTCATTGGTAATCTTGCTCATGAATAGCCTCTTACAGTAAACGATGAGAGAAGCGCAGCGGCTTTTGAACACGCTGCGCATTTGAAATCCGATTGGCCGCGCGACGGTCGCAGCATGGCGATCGTCCCGTAACAAAGCGTAAGAGACTGGCTTGATTGTGTTGTTTCGTAAAACGAAACATCAGGCGTGACGGCGAATCGGCGGGAAAGGGGGGCGGGGAGAGAGCAGACGAAGCAGGAAGACGATGCGGCGCCGCGCGAAACGCGCGGCGCCGCCCTTACCGGCGAACCGGAAAAACCGGCAAACAACTAACGATCAGGAACGATCGGGCTCCGGCGGCGTGACCGGCCGCTCCGCGCGCAGCACGCTCAGCTGACGCGGATGGGACACCTCGGTGACGCGCTGCAGCGTTGCAAGGAAGCTCGGTCCAAGCGTGCGCGACGCGCCGTTTGTTTCCAGCGAGTACAGGAAGCGGTTATCCCAACTGTCGTCTGCCTCGAGCAGCGTGGCGATCTGCGCATTGCGCTCGTTGATCTGGGCGAGGTCGCCCTTGCCTGGCTTCGCGCCAGGTGGTACCACCGCGTCGCGCAGCTCGCGCAGAATGTTGACCTTGCTCGCCGCTTCAGGCTTCAGCCAGACACGTTCCGCAAAGAGCTGGTTGCCGCGTAGCGCGTCCTGATCCACTCGCGCGAGGTAGTCGTCGATCGGCTCGGGTTGCGCGGCGCCCGCGGGCTGCTTGTTGTAAGTGTCGTCCCACGTTGCGCGGCGGCTGTCGACGTAACGCTTGAACTTCTTCACGCTCGTGAAGGTGGTGTCGCGATAGCTGAGCGATGCGTCGATGTGGCCGTCTTCCTCGGCGATGCGCCATGTGGAACCCGTCTCCGATTGAAGCACCGTGGTGCCGAAGCCGACAATCGAGACATTGGGCAGCACAACCGACTTCACGTGGCCCGTCTCGTCGGCGAAATTGCCTTGCGGCGCGAGGCCGGCGACGAGCGTAGCCGATGCACCTGCCATGCGCGCGCTACTGCTGCCCGCGAACTCGGCTTTCAACGGACCGGTTTCCTGACGGCGCGTGCGCGTGAACCAGGTCTTCGTGCCGCCCGCCTGCAGCGACGGGCCGATCTTGTACCCATCGTGTTCGTAGCGGACACCGGTCGACGCGTTGACCGTCGTCGAAAGCGATTGCGCCTTGGAGTCGAGCCAGTTCACCGACACGTCCGGATCCTTGTAGAACGAGTGAGCAATGGCGTCCCACATCGACCCCGCGTCGTGCGGCAGACCGCGGTTCGGCCCGCTCGCGGTTGCCTCGTCGATCACGCCGAGCATCTTCGCTCGCCACGGGTCGGGCTCGCCCGCGGGCTGCTGCCCGGCCGGCAGCGTGCCGGTCGGCTGAAGCCGCGCACGCACCATCACGCCCTTCGGCTGCGACGCGTCGAAAACGGCCGGCAAGACTTGCGCCGAGCCGATCGCCTGGAAGCTCTTGTGGAACAGATTGACGCCGCCTGCCGCGCTCGCGCCCGCATGCGACGCCCAGCGTCGATCGCTGCCAATGAACAGTTGCCCGTGATTCGCCGAGGAACCGCCGTTAATCATCGCGTGGCGGCCGTGGATCAACTTGATATCGGGTCCGGCGAGCACGAACGGCAGTTTGCTCGCGCCCGGCAAGTTGAGCAGTTCAGCCACGCCGGTGTTGATGCCGAACTGTCCGCCGTCTGACAGGCGCACGTCGTAGGTCATGCGCGGTTCGGTGATGACACGCCTGAAGTTTTCAAGCACGGTCTGCGGCGTGGAGCTGTCGGGCGTTGCCTCGCCGTTGCGCTCGAGCGTCGTCAGGTTTTTCAGCGCGGCTTTGAATTGTGCAGCTTGCGACGCGGCGGGCGCGGTCTGCGTTTCTACTGCCGTGATTTCATCGGTTTCGTCCAGCTGTTCGGATGCCTGTTGCGTCGTCGGCTGAGGCGTTGCGTCGCGCGGCTCACTGGCTTCGAGGCGGTCGATCCAGCTTTCCAGCGTCGCGGTCGTGAGCCGCGAGCCGGTGCGCGATTTCAGCGCGGCATATTCCGGACTGAGCTTGACTTCCGTTTCGCTGACGCCGGTCAGTGCCGCGGCGCGTGCGGCGATCGCATGCCGCATGTGCTTCGGCACGCTGGTCTTGTCACGCCAGCCCTTGTGCGCCACGCGCTGATACCACGCTTCGAGCGTCGCGGCTTGCACGGCGTCGGCAATGCGCGAATCGGGCGGCCTGTCGCCATGCGTTTGCGCGCGCTCCGCGAGCGCGCCGCCGAGTTGCCAGATCACATCCGCCTTGAGCAAATCGTCCTCGGGTTGACGCAGACTCGCGCCGCCGGTGCCAAGCGCAAGCGCGGACATCGGCGACTTGTTGAAGCCGAACATACGCCGCAGGTTCGCGAGCGTGCCCGGTTGGCTGGCACGCCGTGCGTAGCGCGACAGCTTGAAGAGTCGGTTCTGCGCATGCGCGAGCAGCGTACCGGGCCCTTCATGTGTGAAGCCGCAGCGCCACGTGAAATACGCGGACTTCAGGTGCCGCTCGGGTTCAGCCGTCGGATCATCGGCAAGCTGCACCGCGGCCAGCAGTGCCTTGGCCGGCACGCTGATATCGCCGTTCATGAGCTGCGACGGCGGCACGTTCGTGATGCCGGTCGGACGTTGATGTTCGGGGAGCGCGGCCAACGCGAGGCCGACGACTTCATCCATGCTCTGCGGCGGCGGGTGGCCTTCGGGCAGCGCGGCAATCAACGTGTTGGCCGCGCGCAACGCGAGCTTCGTGGCGTCTTCGCGCATGGCGTGCTTGACCGGGTCCGCGTCGGCGCCGACGTCACCGTTCAACGTACGCAGCGTGCCGTAACCCAGCGACGATACCGCGAGCCGGTGCGCCAGTTCGAACGCGCCGCCTTTCACTTCGAGCAGCGGAACCGTGCCGCGCAAGTCCTGAAGCGCTTTGCTTGCGCGGCCGACATCGGCGCCGAACGCCTGGTTCATGCGGCGCAGCACGAGTTCCTGACGGGCCGCTGCCTTCAACCGGGTGTCCATGTCGCTGCCTTCGGGTGCGCCGAGACAGGTTTCCAGTTCGCTCGCGAGATCCGTCGTGGGTTTCTGCGGACCGAGCCCCGACGGATTGAAGAGCTGCGCCGCGACCGACGCCGCACCGCCTTCGCTGACGACCCGCTCGGCGGGCGCGGTCTTATCGGTTCCCGCGAGCGTCAGTGCGACGTTGTGCTTGTGCCTCGCGACAGCCGCGGGCGGCGTCGCATTTTTATCGGGCTTGTGACGCTGATCTTCTGTCACGCCGATCTTCGCGCGTGCGGTCGTGGGACGCGCGGTCGTGACGGAGCCCAACAGCGAGTTCGAGACCGTCACCGGCCGCGGCGCGAGCGTGCGCTTCAGGTTCGACCAGAAACCGTCGCGGCGGCGGCTTGCCGTGGGCCGCGTCGTTTGCGGCCCCGTTGCAGCAGAAGACGACGTGCCGGCGGTGACGTCGCCAGTCGTCACGGGCTCGTGCGTGTAGCCCGAACTGGATACTTTAGGAGGAGTCATGGGCGTTGAGATGAAGTGGACCATTGGAAGCAGGCCGCTGCGGCTTGCGCGGAGCCCAAGTGGCGCGCGAAAGCGGGCGTGCCGGGGTATCGACAGGGTAGCCGCGAGAGGCGGCGCCCCGGCTGCCGTTGCAGCGAAACACGGTGCGCGCCGGCGAACTCACTGGACTATCGCGGGGAAGATCGAAGGTTTCGTTCCGGTCGATAAGGTTTCGCCGGTTGGCCGCTCATGTCATGCGCAGTCCCGATAATCAACGGCATCGGAGGAGGAAAAATGCGGCTTACCAACATGTTGCGGAATGCGACGTCGATGCTGCGGGGAGCGCCACGCTCGTCGACGACAGTTGCCCCGGCCGCGAGTCCCATCGGGTCGACGGGGGCGGGCGTGCAACCGTCGTCGCCGGGCGCGCGGGCGGGCGCCAAGGCGAGCTTCGCGGCTACACGGGAGCGCTTCAAAAGCCTGCTTGGATTGAGCCGTCCGCCGTACGCGACACCCAAGGTGCCGACGGATCGCCGGGCGCTCGTGGAAACCGAGTGGCGCATACCGTTCGTGCGCGCGAACAGGTTCGGCCGCTCTTTTCCTGCACACGCCGTGCGGATTGCGCCGCAGAAACCGGCTCGCCCACTCGATCCGTCTGGCGACTGGGGCGACGCGAGCAAGGCGGGCCCGGCGCCGGGTACGAGCGCCTCCGCCCAGCGGCGCGCGGTGAAGGCGCAGCGCATGCTGGCCAAGACGATCGGCAAGTTCACGGCGAAGCGCGCGGACCAGTCGGCGAATGCCGACGCGGCGCACGCAAATCGACCCCCGCGCGATGCGGCCGAACTCGAGCATTGGCTGGATCATCGCGAAGGGCTGGATAGCTGGGTGCGGGAGTACTTCGGCGCCCCTGGGCTTGCCGATCCAGTCACCACCCTATCCGCATTGCTGGCCCAGGCGGTGCAGTCAACCGAGTCCGTCCACGCCGCGACGGGCGACGCCATAGAGCAAGCCGGTCCGTCCGCAACGGACAGCACCCACCGATTCGCGCCTTCGCTGATGCTCGGCTACGCCGTGCTCTCCGCGCTCGGCTCGAACGAACCGGCGCGCGCGGCGGCAGCATTGCAGGCGTTACCGGAAGTGGTGAGCATTGAAGGCATCGCGCTGCGGGCAGCGGCGTTCGACCCGACCGCCGCGCGCCCCCCCGTCGCGACGACGGAACAGCAGCCACCGCTGAATCACGACCCTGTCCGGGTGAGCCATGCGGGCGGAACGTCCGCAGAGGAAATCACGTCGGAAGACGCAGGCGGAACTACACACGACCACGGCAACGTGCGCACGACCGATGCGGAAGATCACACTTCGTCTCACGCGCCGGTCAATCGGGCGCACGAAGACGCGTGGCGCATTGCCCGCTCGCTCGCGAATACTCCCCTAGGGTTCGACGTACTGAAGAGGCTCATCCATAGCGGCGCATCGGGCACCGACAATGCGGCCGCGTTCGCGGTGCTGCAAGCGTGGCATGCGTTGCCAGAGCCGCCAGCCGATCTCGATACGGCGCTTGCCGCCGCGCACGCCACGGTTGACGACAAAGGCAACCTCGCTCCACGCGTGCTGCGTGCGCTGTCGGGTTCGAGCACGCCGCGCGATGCCGCGGCGCTGTTCGCGTGGCGCCAGGAGTTCCGCAGCGATGCGCCAGGCAGCCCGCTGAAGCAGGCGCAAACCCGGCTGAATCGTTTCGTGACGCGGGGGATGTTGCGGCTCGACAAGGCCAACTGGTTTTTTCAGCGCATGTTCGGCATGAAGAAGTCCGCGTTGCGCAGCATGATGCTCGGCACGTCAAGCGCGGCGCTCGCGTCGTACACGAAAGAGGCAACCCGTTACGCCGACGCGCTCAAGGCTGCCAGCGCGACGTTGGCCGCCTCGCTGCGCAACCCGCGTCTCGCGCTCGGCGCGCCGGACGGTCCCGAGGCGCGAGCGCGCGAAGCCGCGGCAGCGGCGCTGGAGGCGATTGCCGCGCGACCCGCGGCACACATCGGCGATCTCGAATTGGACGAGGCAACCAGGGCCGCGCTGGAAAATCGCGAGCCGGTTCCGAACGTCGCGCAACGCGACGACGCCCCTCCACTGCTCGACCTCGGCGCGTTGCGCGACTGCGCGAAGCGCTTTCAGGTGCATCGCTGGCAAGACGTGAAAGCCGCGCTCGCTCACGCCGAGAAAGTCGGCGAGGCCAAGCCGCTCAAGCCCGAGCGATTGGGCCGCGAAGAAGTCAGAACCGTGCTACGTCAGTTGATCACCGATCTGCAGCAATCGACCCAGGTCGCCTTCGCGGACGGTGCGCGCTACGGCTTCAGCACGCGCGGTCTTTCGGTGTCGGCCACCAAGGGCCTGCATCACCACTTGCCGTTCGGAGGCGAACTCACGCTTGGGCATTACCGCGGCCGCCGGGCCGTCGTGACCCTGCAGCGCAATAACGTCGGCTTCGATATCTTCATCGGCACGGAACATATCAAGCGCTCGCAGCTCAAGGTGGGCGCCCGCATCGGCTACGCCAGACGTCTTGACTGGCTCTGCGGCTTGCGCCTGGGCGGCTCGCTGCGCATCGCGCCGGTCGATCGCGAGTTGCGCGAGCCGCGCGGCGTGATGATCCGCGTCGCCCGCGAGCGTCTGACCGACGAGAACCTCGACTGGGTCGCGATGAAGTACGACGATCCGCGCACCACCGAAACCGTGCTTGACATGGTCGACTTTCTGTTCGAGGAAGCGCGCGAACCGGTGCGAGAAAAGGGCGCCGAAACCTCGCTGTTCGAGCGTCTTGCCGCGCGCATCGGCGAGCGCACCGATATTTCGATCGGCTGGCAGGACGGTAAGACAAAGGCATCGCGCCAGGGCATTCAGGCAACGGGGGGCGCGTCGGTGTCCGGTCCTCAGTCGAAGGCACGCGGCGCCTTCGGGCTTGACGGCACGGTGACCGTGGACCTGAACAGCCGTAACGACGCGGCCGTCAACGAGGCAACCGGTTCGCTTCGCTACGACCGCCGCACCGTGACCTCGAGCGTGCGCGTCTCCACGCAGGGCACGGTCGGTGTCGGCCCCGCCTGGCACAAGGGCGACCTGACGGGCGGGCTGCCGGGCGCGTCGCCGCTCGGGATCGGCGGCGCGTTGCCGGAGCGGCTCGTTGCCGCGCGCGTGATGCTGCCGGAGCGCGAAGGGCGGCTCCTCAATCGCGGCTGCTACGCGGATCAGCAGTTCGCGTCGTTCAACGCCTTCGCCGCGGCGGTCAACAGCTCGCGCGAAGAGTGGATCGAGATGTACCGGAATAATCACAACTGCGACTATCCGACGGCGGTCGTCAAGCTGAACGCCGACCTCGCGATGCTGCAGAGCCATCAGCGCTCCAATCACACGTTCCTCGTGCGGCGCCGCCTGAAGCCGGAACACGCGCGGCGTGGCGACGTCTATCGCGCGCTCGAACGCATGCATGATGCCGCCGCGCAAACCGCGGGCGGCAAGGGCGAGGACTGGTCGCGACCGCTCGACGCCATGTTGCGCGAGCGCGCGTCGTGGCTGCCGGAGCGGATCGCGGTCAACGAAGTGGCGGGACGTGTGCACAGCACACCCGGCGTGATTACGCCGATCGGCGGCGTCGCTTCCGCAAGCGTGCTCGCGCAGCGTGAACTGCTGCGCTCGAAAGGGTGAAGTGTAGAAGGGCCGGATATCGATGAGTCTGCACCGGTTTCGTCGAAGTTGCGCCGGCGTTTCATCGGGTTTCGTTAGGGGATGCCATGTTTCGCTGCAACCGCGAAGGAGGTCGCAGGGTGACGACTAGCATCCTTTTGCACGCCACCCTGCAATTTTCACGGAGAAAGACATGACTCGCATCAATTCGGCTCACACGTCAGCGACCGATCACAACTCGGAGGCCAGCTCGTCCGGCACCGGCGAATCCGCCGCGCGCCGCGGCGGCACATCGCGCAAGCGCGGCGCAACGTCGCTAGGCGGCACGGGGAGCCCGCAGCCGTCGGCGCCCAAGCGCGCCGCAACCGGCGGTGGCGAGAGCGCCAATCCGCCGGTGCGGGCCGGTGCGGACAAGCTGCTGCGCGCTCACACCCGCTTTTTCGACGACAACAGCGTGTCGGTGCGAGGCTTCGACGTGCCTTCCGCAGAGCCCGGCGCGGCGGGGCAGAAGCGCGCGGTTTCGCAGGCTCTGCGCGGCACGCCTGAACTGTCCGCCATGCTGACCGCCACCGTCGACACCATGGCGCAGCACCCGCTGGAGAATGCGCATGCGAGCCGCAACGCCACCGGCGACTGGATGTCTGATTCGCACTTCCACCCGACGAACTACGTGCAGCAGGGTATGGTGCCGCGCGAGATGTTGAAGATGATGGACGAGGTCGGCATCCACCGCAGCGTGATGTCGCCGATTCCGACCGACGTGATGCCGTGCGGCAGCCATGACGAGCACACTCACGCGCCGAACCACAACAACATTCCCGCCGAGTCGTACTACGTGCAGCAGAAGTACACCAACATCCAGCCGCATGAGTTGACGCAGGATGTAGAGAAGGAAATCACGCAGGGCGCGCACTTGATGCTGAACCAGCAGGTGGATGCCGACACCGCGTTGTTCATGCAGATCGCGCAGCTCTCTCATGCTGAGCGCGATCGCCTGGATCCGATGGTGACCGGCCTGCACCTGGGTTCGCCGCTGAGTCCGCAAGCGCTGCTGCTGAAGCTCGCAACGCACCCGGGCATGTTTACCGGCGTGGGCGAAGTGACGATCCACAAGGAACTGGTGCAGCAGCAATACGAGGGATCGCGCCAGGCGAATCTCACCAACAACGTGCAGTCGTTCAAGCATCTGGTGGCGACGGCCGGCGTGATCGGCATGCCGGTGGTGCTGCATTGCGACGTCGATTCGACAGCGAACCAGCGAGCCAATGGCATCGGCCAGCCGCAGTATCTGGACGACCTCAAGAAGCTGTTTGCGTCGCCGGAGACCAGCAAGACCACGCTGATCTGGGCGCATTGCGGAGGTATCGGACGCTTCGTGCGCAAGCCGATCGACCACGCGAACAATCTGCGCACGATTCTCTCCGATCCGAAGATGAGCCACATCCACATCGACATTTCGTGGTCGCGCGTGGCGCGTCAGATCGTCATGAAGACGCAGCCCGACGGCACCGAAGTGCAGGATCACGAATCCGTGCATGCGTGGGCGGCGCTCATCAACGAGTTTCCGGACCGTTTCCTGTTCGGCTCGGACGCGCTCAATCCGCAGGTCAAGGACACGTGGGCGGAAACCGGCAACATGTATAAGCCGCTGCTCGACAAACTGACGCCGGAAGTGCGCGTCGCGGTGAAGACAGGCAACTACGATCGCGTGATCACGGAGGCGCGTCCGAAGGTGCGTGCTTTCGAACAGCACGTGCTGACCCGCGATTTCGTGGAAAAGGGCTTGCGTTCGTCGGGCGACGGTCGGGTCAATGACGGTCCGCACATCAATCCGGATGCCTTGCGCGCCGCGCGCGACGAGGCGTATGCGAACGCGGGTGTCGATCTCACCGGGCGCCCGCTGGACGCCGCGGTGCACTGAGCGTTGTCTGGCTGCCGGCGCTCGCGTCGGCCAACGTGAGTGGAAAAAGCGCCCCGCGAGGCGCTTTTTCTCGTCTTGCGGTCTGCAACGATGAATGAAGCGGCGAGATTCAGCCTGCCGTTCTTCGCGGCGGCGCTTGCTCCGGCCCGCGAGCGGCGAGCGTCTCCAGTGCGCTCCGATAGGCCGCCTGCAGTTCGAGGAGCGCCACCTTGCCGTGGGCAGTCGTCGGGTTCAGCAGTCGTTTCTTGAGGTTGTAGCGTTGCATCACGAGCTCAAGTGTCGCGTGCTCCTGCGGCACACCGAGGACCGTGTGCCACGGGCGCACTGGGCCTGCACTGCCGGGGTGATCTGCAACCTGCGCCGGTTGGCCCTGAGCCGCCGCTCCGCTTACGGCGTAAGCCGCATGATAGCCATGCGCGGCGGGCCCGTAGTGATATGCGGGCGGCGTGTGCCAAGGGGCCGACGACGGCCAGACAGGCGGCGGCATCGCGTTCATGCGACCGCTGTGAGTCGACACGAAGAACGGCCGCGACGCGCTCGGATAGAGGCCGAAGCTTAGCGTGCGAAAGCGGCCGTTGAAATGGAAACCGATGTGCATCTGTTTGCCGACGGGACCGTCGCCGGAGCCGTATGTGAAGCCGAACCGGCTGTTTGCGCCGACTACCCGGCTGTGATAGGACGGCATGCTCCAGCTTGGCTGCGGTTGCCAGTGCTGCGGTTGCGTGTAGACGGCGTATCCGTGAGGCGAAAACGCGGATGCCGTTGCGGGATGCGTATGCTGGGCCGTCCAGTTCCAATTCGAATAATAGGGCGCGTGATAGGGGGCCGCCCATGGTTGCATGTGCGGCGCGTACGCATGGGACGCGTAAGACGCATAGCTCGGTCCCGGATGCGGAACGAAATACGGGACCGCATACGGATGGGCGGGGGCGCTGTGGCCGCTCTGCGGCTCATGTGAGCCGGCGCTGGTTTGCTCGGGCTCGGGCGCGGCATGCGTGGTCGCCGCGGTCTCCGGTCTTGTCGCGCTCGTCTCGCTTGCGATGCCGGTCTCGTTCGGCGGATTGCTTGCGCTGCCGGCCGCCGACGCCGTTGCCGGGGTCTCCACCGCAGTGTCCCCCTGCGGTGGAACCGCCGGCCGCTCCTGCACATCACGCGCGTACGTGACGCTGAAGCGCGCGGCGGGCGGTGTTTCCTGGTCCTCCTGAAAGCGGCGCGAAAAGGCGGCGACGCGATCGGTGATGTCGCTGTGCGACAGCGTGCGCCGCAACGTGCGCGGCGCGGGCGCACCCGGGGTTCTCCTCTGCAACGAAGACGCGCTTCCCGGCCCTTCCTGCAAGCCGGCGCTCAAGGCGCGCGAAGGCCGATTGCCTCGCCCGGCGGCGTGGTCCCGTGCCGGCTGGGCGTCCGGTCTATCGACGGTGGAAATGCTGGGCGAGGAAGTGATTCGATCGGGCATCGGATGCTCCTTGTGCCGCGAATGCGCACATTCGTGATGTGATGAGCGGCCGGTCTGCGGCTCGCGCGGATATCGGAGCGTAGACCCGCGCGGCCCGCGCGCCAGGCGCGCGCGGCGACACCATGGCGCCGCAAACGAAGCGCCGCGCTGACTTCGCTGCCGGCGCACCGGTTTCGCCTTCGTCCCGCACGAGCGAGGGCGGTCCTGGCTAACGTCGCGCTATCCATAGACATGCAATTCCAGCCGGATACGGCAAAGTGAGGCCCGATGACTGTAACGATCCAACCACGCGCGCAAGCGCTTGTCGACACGATTCGCGAGCGCATTGCGGAGGCGCGGCGCATGCCGGGACTGGCGGCGCGGCACGAAGCCATCTTCGATATCGTGCCCGCGATGAAGGCGCAAATCGACGAGTTGCTGGCCGACGACGCGCTCGTCGCGGACCAGGCCATGCAGTCGCTGCGCGAAGCCTTCGAAGCGTTCAAACACGATCACGCGATTCCGCGTCTGCCGTACTCGCCGCAAATAGACGCCCGCTATCCGTATCGCGACGAGTTGTCGAATCCCGTTTACATCGTCGCGTTGCGCTCGAAGCAGGGGCCGAATGCGACAGCAGACTCGCATCTCGCCGCGGTGCAGCGCTATATCGATCCGGGTCTGCATGACCGCGCGCGCGCCGATGCCTATGCAAGCGCCATGTACTGCCGCACGATCGGCCCCGCTGACCTGCGCGATGCGCGCGAGCACACGCTCATTGGCGAGCGCGGCGCGTTCGCGGCGCGGGCGATCCGCGCGGGCGAATGTCTCGGCGTCTATGGCGGCCGGCTCATGAGCGCGGCGATGTTTTTTTCCTGCGTGGAGGAATCGTTCGTGCTGAGCGCGAATTCGGACAATGCCGTCGCTTTTATCGATGGCGAGAACATTCTGGCGATGGCGAACACGTCCCTCGCGTACGACGCCGAAGGCGCGCCGGTTGCCCAGGCCGATGACGACGGCTACAACATGGAGGCGCTGACGTTCGATGCGTCGTCACGCTGCGGCCGGCACTTCTCGATCCGCGCGTTCTTTGCCCGACGCGAGATCGAACCGGGCGCCGAACTGAGGTGGAACTATCGCTATTCGCCGGAAATCGTCGAGCACGTGTTTGGTGGTGCACGCCGGCAAGCGCAGCAGGCACGCGCGAACGAGTTCTGTTCGGGCTGAGCGGCGCGGGCATGCGCGTTCGTCAATGGACGTGTTGCTGTTGCTCGCAGCGCCCCATTCCGGCGCCTGGGACGATATGAGCGCACGCGCCGAAGTCTGCGTGTGGGAAATGATGCGTCAATTGCAACAGTCGCGCTTCGCCGACTGATCAGCGAGTGCGTCCTTGATGGCGACGCACAGGCGGAAGGCGACGATTTGCGCGTTGCCGGCGGCCCGCTCGATGGCGTCGGTCGGCTCGAGTTCGAGCGCGTGTTCGTATTCGCGCAACGCGGCGATGTCGTCGCCCGATGTTCCGAGGCATTGCGCCGTGCCGGTCAGCCGGCGAGCGATCGTCAGCGCGTCCGCATAGCGGCGTTCGGACAGACACAGGTCGAGTTGCGCGCAGTAGTCGCGAATCTGCCCGAAGTGCTTTTCGAGCAGCGCGACAAACTGTTCCGGCGGACAAGTGAGTGCGAGCCGGGGCACATCGCCGTCGACGTCGCGCGGGTCGCCTGCACGGGTCGAGCGCTTCAGAGATTTCATGTATCGAAGGGTATTCAGCAATTCATCATAGTTGACAGGCTGCGGATCGCAGTCGGTGAGACCCGCGGCAATCGACGTAACGATACATCGATTGGCGGAGCCGCGCAGCACGCGTGAAGCATGAACGTTCGCATCGAGGGCCAGGTTTTCGGCCTCTTGCGCTCTTTCGACGGCGTTGGCGACCTAGCATCACGGCACCGTACGTGACAGGCGAGGAATTGATGAACCCGCCAGCCCAACACGCGCCGCACCGGTCGACGCAATCACCGCAGAATGCCGCGGCTCATCGCCGCGGCGATATTGCGGCCGCCATCAAGCGCATGCGTGGTGGCGAAGCGACCAGCAAACCGTCACCCGTGCACCTGAGCAGTACCACCGGCTGCAGGCAGGTGCCAGCCGGTCAGGTCGCAACGCCGTCGCATTCCTGATCGGGGCGCCGGCTGGGCGAGTTGTTGCACGAAGAACGGCCATAAGGCCATGAGGCGTCCAATTCGAAACCTCGACAAAGATTTTGTGCATATTGAGAAGGATTGTTCACAGTGGTTAAGACGACAAGAGCAGTGTTATTGGGGTTGATTCTTTCCGTGACGGCGCTTTCCGCGCAAGCCGGCGAGACGAAAAAGGTCGATGTCCTGCTGGTGGGCGGCGGCATCATGAGTTCGACGTTGGGCGTATGGCTGCATGAGCTCCAGCCCGACTGGTCGATGATGATGATCGAGCGCCTCGACGGCGTGGCCAAGGAAAGCTCGAATGGCTGGAACAATGCGGGCACGGGACATTCCGCGTTGGCCGAACTCAACTACACGCCCGAGAAGCCGGACGGCACGATCGACATTTCGAAGGCCGTCGAAATCAACGAGGCCTTTCAGGTGTCGCGCCAGTTCTGGGCCTGGCAGGTCAGGAACGACGTGCTCAGGAATCCGCGATCGTTCATTAATTCGACTCCGCACATGAGCTTCGTCTGGGGAGACGACAACGTCCGTTTCCTCAAGAAACGCTACGATGCGCTGCAGGCGAGCCCGTTGTTCCGCGGTATGAAGTACTCGGACGATTTCGACCAGATCAGGCAGTGGGTTCCGCTGATGATGGAGGGGCGCGACCCCGCGCAGAAGGTCGCGGCGACCTGGTCCCCCGTGGGCACCGACGTGAACTTCGGCGAGATTACGCGCCAGTTCGTCGGATACCTGCAGAGCCAGCCCAATTTCACGCTTTCGCTCTCCAGTGAAGTACGAAGCATCAAACGCAATGCCGATGGTACGTGGCGAGTGTCCTACGTGAAGACCCAGACCGGTGATTCCGGGCAGGACGTGGACGCGAAGTTTGTGTTCATCGGTGCAGGCGGTGGTGCGCTGCACCTGCTGCAGGCATCGGGTATCCCGGAAGCCAAAGACTACGGTGCGTTTCCCGTCGGTGGTTCGTTCCTGGTGACGGACAAGCCGGAGATCGTGAGCCGGCACCTGGCCAAGGCTTACGGCAAGGCTTCCGTCGGTTCGCCGCCGATGTCGGTGCCGCACCTGGACACGCGCATCATCGACGGCAAGAAAATCATTCTGTTCGGACCGTTCGCGACATTCTCGACCAAATTCCTGAAGACCGGGTCGTACCTCGATCTCCTGAGCAGCACCAATGTGCATAACGTCGTGCCGATGGTGCATGTGGGCATCGACGAGTTTCCGTTGGTCGAATACCTGGCCGGTCAGCTGATGTTGTCGGATGACGATCGCTTCAATGCCCTGAAGGAATACTTCCCGCAGGCGAAGAAGGAAGACTGGCGCCTGTGGCAAGCCGGTCAGCGCGTTCAGATCATCAAGCGCGACGGTGCGAAGGGCGGCGTCCTCAAGCTCGGTACGGAAATCGTGAGTTCGCAGGATGGCAGTATCGCCGGTCTGCTGGGCGCGTCGCCGGGTGCCTCGACCGCTGCGCCGATCATGCTAAGCCTGCTCGAGAAGGTGTTCAAGGACAAGGTCGCGACTCCGGCATGGCAAGAAAAGATCCGGCAGATCGTGCCGAGTTACGGAACGAGGCTCAACGACAGCCCGGCCATGGTCTACCAGGAATGGACTTATACCAGCGACGTGCTGCGGCTGACGCCGCCGCCGCAGATCGATCCCTCCGTCGCGCCGCGTTCGACCGCGGGAGCGGGTGCGTCCCGGCCGAACGAGGCTGCGGCTGACATGGCGCTATAAGCGCCATGGGCGCTCTCAAGCGTCCTGCCGCAGTACGGACGGTGAGGCGTTTGCGATAGCTGAACCGATCGGGATAGGTATGTCCCGATCCGCATTGGAACGAAGGAACACGAAGGGAACGGCGCGCGAGCCGCAGCATCCCTGTCGTGTTTCATCGCGAGTATCACAGCCAGAGAGGAACATCATGAAACGGATAATGAAGGCGAGCGCAATGAACCTACCGAAAGGCAGGCGCGGTCTGCTTCGCGCCTTGGGTGTCGGGGCTGTCGCCGTGACTGCGGGCGCGAGCATTTCGGGGGCTCGTAGTGCTGTCGCTGCGACCACGGGAGCAAGCACTTCGGTGGATGCTGGGGTACGGGCGTTCAAGCTTTACACTGGGTCCGATAATGCATCGCATGTGCTTGAAGGCACGATAGACCAAATGGATCGCACTGATGTAGTCGCCATCCATTTTAAGGAAACGCCCGCGCACGCCTCGTACGGTTGGCACACTGCCCCGGAGTCGCAATACGTGATTACGCTGTCGGGAACGCTTGAATTCACTACCCGTGAGGGGGAGACATTCGTGGTGCGACCCGGAGATGTCCTGCTCGCCGAGGACAATATCGGCATCGGCCACAAATGGCGCCTGATCGACGATCAGCCGTGGAGGCGTGCATATGTAGTGCTGAAACCGGGCGCCAGGGATTCCTTCGTGGCGAAGAAGGGCGGTTGAGAACTTTTCCATGAAGAACCTGGCAATTGCTTTAGTGGACCGTCCTGGTACCCTCGCGGAAATGACCGACGCTCTTGACAGAGCAGGTGTGCGCATTGAAGGTGGCGGCGTGTTTGTTGTTGACGGATGTGGCGTGGGACATTTCCTTGTTAAGGACGTATCCAGTGCCCGTCGTGCGCTTCTCGCCGCAAACATACAAGTATTGTCCGAACGAGATGTGCTCATCCCGAGACTCAATCAATCCATAGGAGGACAGTTCAGCCACTTTATGCGCAGAATGGCCGAAGCTGGTATCAATATCGAAGTCCTGTACACCGATCGACACAGCCAGGTCGTCATCGTAGTTGACGATATCGAGGCATCACTTGCAGTCAACAGGGCATGGGATATCGAACAGGACATGCTGTGGAGTCTGTTCAATGACGGACTCCACTAGACGGGCTGGATCTGGGCAACATAGTGAAGACGAGTCGATAAATCAAGCGGGGCCAATGATCATGCATTCGCGGCGCCTTACCGCCTGTGCGCGCCCAGAGGCCGATCATTGACTCGCGACCGTAGCCGTCGCGAGCGGCATCGGCATCGTGTTGTCCTCGAACGCGACCTTGGCCGCACGGATGGCATCCGCGAAGCGCTGCAACGGCCACGGCGAACCGCATACGCGCTGGCATGTCTCGCGGCCGACTCTGCATATCCGATGCGCGTCACGCGCTTTAATACGGCGATATCCACGGATGCAAATGGCTGATACGCGCGCCCTGGCCGCGTATCCATTCGAGCGCGTACTGGCTCGTGCCAGTACGCGATTCCTCGACACCGCGCGCACTGTTGCGCACGCCGTGGCCTATGGTCCGGCCATGATGGCAGAGCGCGTCGATGCGCCCGCGCGGATAGCCTTGCGCAATGCGCTCGAATGCGTCGCGGTCTTGCGCAACGAGCGCCGACTGAGGCTGTTCGATCTCATGACGCGCGACTTCGGCAATCACGCGCAGCACACCGGCACGCGAAACGAAGGTGCCCGTGCGCATCACCTTGCTCATTCGCGTGCGCATCTGTTCCGGGGTCTGCCCGACGTGCACCTTGACCACACGTTCCAGCGCGCCGCGCGAGATCACTAGCGATAGCGCGGGCTCGCGCGTGACTTTGTCCCACAGTTGGCGAAGGCGGTCTTCGAGTTGTTCGCCCTGGTCGCCGCGCGCCGCGCGCTCGCGCATCTGCGTTTTGCTTCCTTCGCGCAGATGCTTCAGTGTCTGGCGATGCACCGATAGTTGCTGCCCGACATCCTCGACTTCGTCGGATACGGTCATGTGACGCGTGCTGAGCTTCGCGTAGTGCTCGAACTCCTTCTTGTGCTGTTCCGCGTATTGAAGTATCTCGCCTTGCAGACGTCCAATGCGAATTTCCAGTTGATCGATATCGCCATGGCTTGCGCCTGTTCCGACCGAAAGAGACTCACCTGTTTTCGCTTTCGGCATGCCCTCGCGCGTGAGCCTGGTGCGCTCGGCGTTCACTTCTGCAATCCTGTCCTTGTAGTAGGCGTCGAGTTTCGGCGCCACATGTTGACCCAGTGCTTCGATGTCGTCGATGTCGATGAGCTTCGCGAACTGTTTCTCCACCGCCTCGATCATGGCCTGAAACGCCGCGCGATTCGCGGTGAGCGCGGTGGTCACGGTCTCGACCTGCCCGGCCGCGCGCGCGATGTTAGGACCTATCAGGCGCACCTCGCCGAAGGTCACGCCGGACGATTGACGTTGCACGGCGGCCTGCAGATTATGCTGCGCGTTCCTGAACACCCGCAGCACCTCGCGCGTGGCGATTTGCGCGGGCGTCACACCGAGCCAGCGGCGAAACCCATTCATGTGGTCCATTGTTTTACCTTGCCGCCGCGCAACCGTCGACACGCGCAAGCTGCGGGCGAAATCCTCCACCAGCAAGCGCTCGACGACGGGGTACAACGGTTTGAGCCGGGGATGCAACACGAGCGCCATGAACGCCTGCAACGCGTCTTCCGGCTTGACTTGCGGTTCTGCGGCACCGCTTTGCACAATGTGATCGAGCGCAGTGTCGAAAGATTCCTGAAACTGACGCTCGGGATCCGGCGGACGGCGCGACAGCCGGCCTTGCACGGGCTGCAGGCCGTGCAGCCATTCGGTGACCTTGTCCGCGAGTTCGGGACTCACGTGGTCGATCATTTCGAAGGTGCTGACGTCTCCCAAAGCGCGCAGCGTATCGCGGCTCGCCACGGCTTGCACTTCGCGCGCCGCGTTGCTGCGGCTGCTCTTTAGCAGATGGACTTTCTGCCCCAATGCGGCGATACGTTGTTCGTGCGCGGCGCGCAGTTCGGCGCGGCTCGTGCCGGCTTGCGGCGGCCGTGCCGCGATGCTTGCGACCGGCGCGTCGGCGGTACGGGCTTCATGCAATTGTTCGAGGCGGCTCGACTTTTCTTCGAGCGACGCATTCAGCTTTTCGACAACCGCGCGCGCGCGTTCGCACTGTTTGCCGAGCGTATCGACGCTGCGCTGCGCGATGTCATTGCGCGCTTCGAGCCGCGCAATGACCTGCTGCACTTCGGCCTGCGACATTGGCGGGGCATCGGGCGCGTCGGATTGTGCGGGGGCCTTCAGCGCGAGTAACTGGGTCTCGATCTCACGGATTTCATCGGCGAATGCGAGTATCGCATCGATATCGCGTTGCCTTGCCCCGAGCGCGATGGCACGGTTCGCGGGTTCGGACCGTTGCTGCGCGACGGGCGTCACTTCGATCGAAGACGATGACGACGCGCCCTCAGCCGCCGACGGATGCGCTGGCAAGCTGGCGATGAGCGGGTTCGCCCCGGCGCGCAAGCTGCGTTCCCGTTGCGCGCCGGTTGGTGCTCCAGTTGCTCCGGTCGTTGCGGCTTCGTGCTCCGGCACGTCGTGAGGTCGTTGCGAGGATCGAATCGGCTGAACCATATGTTTCCTTTGGTCGGGCGGTGGCTCACCGATGCCGCCGCGCGAAACCAGAAAAATCCGCGACGTATGAGCCTATGACGAGTCGATTGTGGCCGCCGACAATACGCAAGCAACGAAGATGCGGCGAATAGGCGGCGACGAAGGCGAAACAGCGCTGTGTGTTGCCGAACAGCCGCTCGCTGCGAAACAAGCCTGCCGTTCGGGCTTCATTGAACCGGTTCGCTGAAGGAATACGGATTTCGCCGACTCTCGATCGTGTGCCGCGCGGCGCTTGCGATACTTGGCGCGTATTCAGGAGACGTCGCTTTCGCGATCCGCCTGCAAGTCCATGCGCGCGCAGCGTCACTCGCGTTGCGCGTTTGTGCCGTGGTGCGTTGTCGACCGGTTGCATCGCTGACCGGTACGCCAAACCGATCTCAGGACAGCCATGAAACGTGTCGATAGCCCCTCCGCGCCCTTCACGAGTGCCGCAGCCGATGCTGCGGAGTACGATCAATCGGGATCGACGTCGTCTGGCGCGCCGTCACGTAGACGTTCACCGCTGCGCAGCCGCGCTGCGGGACTGTTTGCGGCGCTGACGCCGTCGTCCATGCGCGCACAGCGGCATCAGCAGCAACCCCGGCAGCGTCCCCAGTTGCACGGCAACCTGCCGGCTTCGCTGCATCGACCGGGTGGCGCAGGCACAGATGCCCGCATAGCCGCCACATCAACGGGTGCACCAAGGCCCGCGACGGCAGCGGGCAGTTCGACGGCTCCCACCATGCCGGAACCAGTGGACCTCGCGGCCGAGTACGGCCTGTCGCGCCCGCCGATACCTGGAATCATCTTCGCCGTGAGCGATGCCCGACCGGACTATCCCGCACCGGTTCCGGGACGCCCATTGACATCCGATGAACGGAACGTGATGTCGAATTGGGCGAGCCGGATCGACAGAACCTTGCCTCGTAGCGCCAAGGCCGCATTCCACCACGACGTGGCGGCGCTCGGCCAGGAGATGTCCGGCGATGGCGCGCTCCTCAAGACCTGCATCGACCACATGCGCGAAGGTCTGACCGAATGCGCGGATCGCGCGCTGCTGATGTGGCAGCAGGTGCAGACCGCCCGTCAGGCGCATCATGCGAGCCGTGGCGCATACGATGCAGGCCAATTGTTTTTGCTTGGCCGCGGCATGTACCGGCTCGGCCAGGTGGACGCCTACGCGCTCACGTCCGCAAGCGGGCGAGGGTATGGAAACGACGAAGGCGTCGAGGTCGTCTTGCGCGCTCGCGAAACGTTACGCGAAACCCTCGAGCTGCCGATTCCGCACACGGACGGCGCATCGACGCACGACGCCGGTGTCGTGATCGAAGGACTCTCGGACGACGCGTTGAAAGCAGCGTGCTCGCGGATCATCAGAGGCGAATTGCGCGACGGCGGCAAGGCGCTAGCCGAGTTCCTCGCTAGCTGGACGCCGCTCGTCACGCATCTCACGGCGACCACGCCCGAACTGGCCGATTTGCATAAGTCGATCAATCAATACCGCGATGGATTGATCGATAGCATTGAGGCGCACTGTCACGATCCAGCGTCGCAGGCGGCCGCCGGCAAGGCGCCGCTGACGAGCGCGCAATACGGCGCGCGGCTCACGCAGGGCGGTGCGCAGGTCGGCGAGTTGCGCGATGCCGCGAATCTTGCCGCCGTGCGTGGCGCATATTTCCCGGTTGAGCCAGGAGCGCTCGAATCGCAATGGCAGGGCGTCACCGCGATGCGCACGCGAACAGCGGCGAGACCTTTCGTTCAAGGCTTGCGCGATGCGGCGAGCCAAGGCACGTTCAAGGCCGGCTGGGTGCATCCGACATATCGCTGGAATCATCTGCATATCGCGGCGGCCGCGGGCGATGCGCAATTGACTCGCGCGCTGATCGAACACGGCGTGCCAGCGGATCAGGCGGACACCTCCGGGCTCGCGCCACTGCACGTCGCGGCCGCGAGTGCGAGCGCCGGTTCCGTTGCGGCCTTGATCGCTGTGCGGGCCGATGCGAATGCGCCCGACCGCGCGGGGTATCGTCCGTTGCATTGGGCCGCGCGCTCGGGCGACCGGCGCACTGTGGAAGCAATGCTGCCGTCGGTGACGGAAATCGACGCCGTGCATTCCGACACGGGCACGACGGCGTTGCATCTTGCCGCGACGCTCGGCAAGCTCGACGTGGTTCGTGCGTTGCTCGCGGGCGGGGCGAATCCGTTGCTGAAAACAGCGGACGGATCGACCGTGCGCGATGCGTTGAAGCACTCGCAAGCCGCCCGTCGCGCGCCGGAATACAAGCTCACTTACGAAGCATTGAAGGCGGCTGAACGCGTGACGCTCGCCGCTGTGTCCAGCCACGCGCGGTAGGTGTCGATTTCAGGAAGCGGTCGTGCCGGACAGCATATCCGCCGCGGTGCACGACTCACGTTGCGCTGAACGCGCGCCGTATCATAGCGGCTTGCGCGCGACCACAGTCGGGAACATGCGCGCGCGGTCGTCGATGAACTCGATATCCACGAAACCGGCTTCGCGAAGTTGGCTATCGGTTTGCGCATGAGTGCGGAACGCGCTCCATTGCGCTTCGATGATGCGCACGAAGAGCAGATGCTGAAGCGCAAGCACTTCACGGTCGATCTGCGCCATGTCCCACGGCGACTCCGGCGACAGCGTGGGCGGTGGCGTCAGGAAACTCGTGACGAGCTTTCCGTCCGGCTTGAGCGCATCGAAAAACGAGCGATACAGCGCGACGACACGGCCGTCGTCGGGCTCGTAGATGTTCAGGCCGTTGCTCGTCAATACGTCGAAGCCGCGATGGACGCCCAACGACCATGCGTCCTTGCGATGCAGCGATACGCGCACGGAGAGGTCTCGTTCACCGGCGAGCGCGGCCGCGTGATCCAGCGCGGCCTGATCCAGATCTACGCCGACGAGTTCGATGTCTTCCAGCCCCGTGTAGTCGAGCAGTAGCAATTCGCCCATCACGCCGCACGGAACCGATGCGAGCACCATCCCCGGCGCCAGCAGTGCCTGCAGCGTACGACGGAAAATGCCGAAGCGTTCGCGTGTCGCGAGCACCGCCGGCAGCGTGTCGAAAATCCGCGATTCCAGCGCGGTCATTGCGATGGGCGCAGCCGCGCCGGCTTGATACGTGACCAGCCGATGCGTCCAGTCAGCATTCAAGCCGCGATGCTCGAGCAGAAACCTGCCGAGTTCGAAGCCGGACAACTCGTTCGCGAGCGCGATCTGTTGCTCGACGGTGGCGCCGGGTATGTCTCCCGCGCCGCGCAATCTCTCGACGATGGTCCGCAGCCGGTCTTCATACCCGCTCTTCGCGTTGCCGCCGTGAGAAATCAATCGGTCATCGGCGTTGGCTTCAATTGCGGCTTGATCTGTTTTCGTCATTACCGGTCCTCTAGAGCGATGTTCGATGTGCGGCATGCCGTAGTGTCGTTGGCTGCCATCGGGGCTTCGCACTGTATCGCAGTTCCGCGGACCTCGCCGCGCGAAAAGATGGCAATCGGCGGATCGACGCCGACACTTCGGTAACGGAGAAAGAACTTCGCTGTCCCACACCGGGCGGCTCGCGTTTTTGCGTAGGGTATGCGCCACCCGATCGGAACTGAAGAAGTCACCATGTCCAAAGTATCGGCGGAAAGCAGCGTTCAGGCGCTTGCTGAGCTCGCATTGTCAACAATCGGCGATGCATACGTCGCACGAATGCCCGCGCATTCCAAGGCGAGGCTGGCTCCCGGCTTCGCAGCATTGAAGTCGACGGCCGCGCACTGCAGGCAACGCCCGATGGACCGCCCCAAGCTGATGCGTACGCCGCAAACGCGCGAGCGGCTGCATCGCCTGCGTCACGAACTGGGCAGGATCAGCCCGCCGCCGTCGACTATTGAAGAGGCGCGCGCCGAAATCATCCAGGCCATGGCACGCGCGGATCTTGGCGCTTGGCGCGTGCCGGAGCTCACCGGCGACTCGGCGCTTCACCATGCGGACGGCTCGGTGCAAATCGTTCTCATTGCGCATGTGATCGTTTTCAACAGCACAGGCGCCTTTCAGATTGTCGACACCCACCCGCCCGGTGCGCCGTATTTCGAAATGCGCGGACGCGATGGCGCGGCTTTCGTGCCGCCTTGCGATATGCACGCGGAAGCTGACCGTAATGTAGGTCCACCACAAGACGAAACCAGCGGACGTGCGGACCCGGCGCATCTGTGGCGCGCCTGACGGCTGGTGGGGCCCGAACAATTATTTTTTCGTAGCTCGCAACTTTTTGCGGCGGCGGCGACACTCACGGTCATCCACACAATCTGGCGATGCGAGCACAGCGACATGTCACCGGAACCGATCGTTACAAGCAACGTCTGTCTTGCCGCGCGTAGCGTCGACGCGGAGGATGTCGCGCTGCTGCAGCGCATCTCGGCGGCGGACAGGTCCGCGCTGGCCACGCTCTACCGCGAATATCACCGGCGGCTGGTCCGCTTTCTCGGTCGCTTCACGCGGCGCGACGACGTGATCGAGGAAGTCATCAACGACACCTTTATGATCGTCTGGCAGAAGGCTGGCGAATTTCGCGGCCAATCACGCGTGTCGACGTGGCTCATGGGCATTGCGTACCGCGTTACGTTGAAGGCACTGCGCCAGGGTGGCTTGCCGGCGGAACAGCAGCACGACTATGAGGGGCCGTGCGTCGAGCCGTTCGCCGAACACGAAACGACCGACTGGGTGACCAAGGGGCTGACCAGGCTCGCCCCGGAGCAGCGCATCGTGATGGAGCTGGCCTACGTAATGGGCCATTCGCTCGAAGAGATTGCGGAGATAACCGAAAGCCCTGTCAGTACCGTGAAGGCCAGAATGTTTCATGCGCGGGTCAAGCTGCGCAATCTGCTGCCGGCCCTCGCCGGCATTGATGGGAGCGCTCGATGAGCAATCCAGCCGAGAGCGAACTCGCTCATCTGCATGTATGGGAACTGTTGCCGTGGATCGTCAACGGCCGGGCGTCCGACGCCGAACGCAAGCTGGTCGACGCGCACGTGCGCGATTGCGAACGATGCCAGGCTGAGCTCGCATCGCAACGCACGCTGTGCGCGGCGATGGCGTCGCGCGAGGACGCCGGCCCCGACATCGAACGCGGTCTCGATCATCTGTGGGAGCGTTTTGACGAAGCGGCGCAGCCGGCCGTTCGCACCGGCACGTCGTCGTCGGCACCCTGGCGCGGCCGCATGACGGCGATCGCGTGCGGTCTCGCGGCCATCGTGCTGCTGGAGACGGGCGCACTGGCGACGCTCGGTTTCAGCCGCGGCGCCGATAGCGCGCCGGCGAACTATCGCACGCTGTCCGATGCCAATTCGGGCGCTGCGCGCGCGACGATCCGCCTTGTCGCCGATCCCGCGATGCCGGTTGGCCGGCTGCAGGCGCTGCTCGTGCCGCTGCATCTGCAGATTGTCGGCGGGCCGAGCGAGAACGGCGTCTATTCGCTCGCGCCGCTCGTGCCGGTTGCTCCGGGCGACGTCGCAAGGCAGCTCGGCGTGTTGCGCGCCGCGCCCGGCGTGCGCTTCGCGGAGCCGGTCGGGGAGGGCGCCAGCGGTCCCTGACAATTCCTTGTCAGTTTTTTACTGTTCGGGTTCATCGGTTAAGATCGGCAAGCCTAGTGCGTTCCCGCGCGCCCTAGGCTTGCCGGATGGCTTGTATAACGCCATTACTGTTCCATCCCACCCGGATCAGTGAACGACAAGATGGCGTCGAGGTTTCGCTCGATCGCGTTTTGCGCCAGCGTGGCGCGCCCGTCAGCGCGTCCAGTTCGACGCAGCGACAGGTGATGGCTCTTCCTTGCCCGCCGAATTTTCCAGTGGAGCCACGTCATGCGTACACAGCGCACAGCCAGCACCCTTGCAACCGATCTCGCCGATGCTCACGCACCCCAGCGTGCCGGTGGCGATGCGAGCCGGTCACGGTCGAAGTCGCGCTTCTCCGGTTCGGCGAGCACAATCCTGTCGCAGCTGAGGTCGATTGGCGGCGGCTCGCGTCCCGCGACGCGCACGCCCGGGGCTGCGTCGGCGACTGTCACGGCGAAGGAGGATCCTGTCGGGAACGCCGTCCAGTGGATCAATCAGCAGCGTCGGCGAGTCGATGCGCCGCGCGCCGGTGCGAATGGTGGTGTGATGAAACTGACTCGCGAGCAGGCCGTGGTGATGAACAAGGTCGTGCCGAAGCGGGCCGTGCCCAAGCCGCCGTCGGGCGCGAGCGGCGCAACCGCCAAAGCGCAGCCGAGTACGACAGAGTCTTCTCACACCAACCCGGAGATCGAGTCCGACGACGAGCTGTTCGAACTGCCTCTGTCGGCCACAGAGCGCGCGCCGCAGAAGACGCTACTTCAGTTGTTCAATGAAGAGCGCGCCTTTCAGCACGCCCCGGCGTCACCCGCTCAGACGCGAACTCAAAACACGGCAGCGGCTCCCGAGTATGACGACGATCTGATCGAAGTGGATCTGCACAGCGGTCGCGTCAATACCGGCGCGAAGGCATCGGAACCAGCGGAGCCATCGGCCCCAGCCGGGCCGAAGAGCGCATTGCGCAAACCGGGCGCGGCCCGCCGCGAGGCCGGGCCGCGCGTGAGTTGGCATCCGGATGTCCGGGACACAAAGTTGGCGTCCGCGGAAAAAAAGGGCGGCTCACCGCAACGCGAAGCTACGGCGAACACCGGAGAAATCGCGGTGCTTCAGGACTCCAGCAAACTTCATATCGACGAGGCAAGCGATCAAGGCAGGGAAAGCCATGCAGGTGTGACTGACGAGCCGACGCTCGCGCGGTCGCCGTCACGCCGTGAGCAATCGGGCGCGAGGGTATCGTCCGCGGCTTCAGTCGCGACGCCCGCGACGCCCGGGACATCAACTACGCCCACAGGTCGCGCGCGTCGCAGCGGTATCACGGGCATGCTCGGCCGCATGGTCCAACTGCCGCGAAAACTATGGCGCTGAGTGACGAGGTCACCCAGCAACATTGCGGGGGCAGGGGCGCACTTTGAAGCGCGCTCTCAAACGCACTTGACCTTCCCCAACATATCCATCGTCTCTCGCAGCTTGCAGCGCGCCCGATGCATGCGCGCCTTGACCGTCGTCACCGGGCAGCCGGTGATCTCCGCGATCTCTCCGACCGAATGTCCGAGCACATAGGCGAGCGCCATCACGAGCCGCTGCTCGACGGGCAGCAGATCGAGCGCCTTCGATAGCAGGTCCGACAATTCATGGTCGTGCCAGTACTGAGCCATTGTATCGGCATGGTCGATGTCCAGCGGTTCGAATTCCGAACGGCGCTGGTCGCGCAACGCGCGCAGCGCCGAGCGATATGCGATGCCGATGATCCACGTCGAGACGCTGGCCTCGCCCCGGAAGTCGCCTGCCCTCTTCCAGACGACCATGAAGGTGTCATTGATGATTTCGTCGATCACCTCGCTCTTCCACGTGAGCCGGGTCAGGAAGCGCGCAAGCCGCCGATGGTAGAGCCGGTACAGGCGGGCGAGCGCCGAGGCGTCGCCCGCCGCCACGCGCTCGAGCAAGGGCCGGTCGTGATCGACGGCAGCGAAGCCCTCACGCGCGACGAGATTCGCGGACACGTGGCTGGTGACTTCGTCGATCTCCTGGCGCGCGGTTTCGTGTCCGCGCAGATCGCCGATGTCGTGCATCGCGCCGACAATGCCGGTGATGCGTCCGTCCTCGTCATAGACGACGCCCTTGTAAAAGCGAACCATGCGCACGATGCCCGCCCCGTTGCGCACACCGGCCGCATACGTCTGCACGCCGCCGTCGGCTGCGAGATCGAGGTCGGCCTTGTGATAGGTCAGCGCGAGGTCCGAGGGCGCCACGTCATAGACGGTCTTGCCGAGAATGCCGCCGCGGTCGATACCGAGAAAGCGTTCGAAGACCGGGTTGCAGCCGGTGTACAGGCCATTCGCGTCCTTGAAGAACACCGGCGACACCATGCCGTCCGTGTGATTTTGCAGCGTGGAAAAGTCGGTGACGCCGTCGCGCGCATACGCAAGCAGCCTCGTCTGGGCGCGTGCGCGTTCGATGATGGCGTCCGGGTTCAACAGGTCTTCGTCGTTCACCGCGTCGTGGGCGCCGCGCGCGATGAGCGAGACGACTTGCCCAGCAGAAAGCTCGCGTAGCACCGGGATCAGATAGTGTTCATCGCCGTTCTCGATCCGCAGCTTTTCTATTTCAACGCTCGCGTCGGTATTCGCGCAGTCGATAAACACGACCGCCGGCGATGGGTCTTCGATCAGATGCGCGAGCCTTAGCGCCTGTGCGCCATGGCGCCTGATTGCCGCGGGCGTTGGACGATCCGATGAACTCGACCAGAAAATGCGCGTTTCGTCGACAAGATGTGCCACCATTCGCTTTCCTCACTTCTTTCTCATTGACTTGTGCACCGAACAAAAGAACGGCGGCAAGTCAGGTCATGCGGGCAAGCGAGGCACGGATCGGATAAACCACGGGGCTGACGAAAGTTGCATGGCCCGCGCCTCAAACCGTTTGCCCAGCTATGAGCATACCTGCCCGACAGCGCGGAAATTATTGAATCGCGCGGCAGTTGGGAGCGGCGGCCGCGTCTTGTCCCATGTATCGGGAACTATGTGACTCAGCGATGAATGATTCGCTTAATTCGCGTCCGAATCGCGGGTAACCTGCGCTTCGTCGCGCAACGCGAACTATTCTTTGCGCAATTATTTTTTTGCGATGCGGGTCGGATTCGGTGATGAAGTTGGCGATCCATCCGGCAGATCGCGCCATTGCCTGACGATGGCCGCGATATGCCACGCGTAAAGATGGCGCTCGGCTGGCGTCTCCGAGTGATAGGCACCTACCGCGGTCCAGGTGTTGCCGCACTTTTCCATCTTGCCACGCAGATGCCACGCGGCGATATACACGTTCTTGCATCGGCGCATCAGCGCATCGCGATCGATGTGATCGTGCGCCAGCTCGCGCAGATGAATCGAGTTGATCTGCATGACGCCGTAATCGGGCGAGCCGTTTGCATTGAGGTGCGTCGCGTTGGGCCGGTTGCGCGACTCCTGCCACGCGATAGCCCGCAGAATCAGCGGATTGACTTGCTGGTAGGCGGCGGCGTCTTCGAAGCAATCGGCGCGCGCGGATGGCGTGATGAGCGCGATGGCCATGCCGAGGGTGATGGCGAGCGGCGAACGATGAATGGCGTGCTGCATGACGAACTCCTTCGAATCCTGCCGGACGGCGCGATTATGGTCGTCGCGTCAATGAACGCAGGTGTGACGGCCTGAAAAAATGAAGGCGTGAACGAAGCCTGTCGCGCGGCGGTACACGGCGTTGTGCATGGTTCGCGCATGGACCCGACTTTTCGCGAGGCTTCAGCGGACGTGCTCGGGAGCAAACGTTCAATACATGCTCAGCCGATGCGGGGCGCATCGTGCCGCGTGCCCGCGGCCGTTCGCTTAACCGCCCGCCGCACAGAGGAGGCGCCATGAAAACCCGTTCAGCGATCGACGCACGCTCGATGTCCGATCTCGGCCCGACGCCCGAGACCTCGACGCGCCGCAACGACACAGGCCGTCGTGCGCGCGCTCGTTCAACCGACTTCGCGTTGCTCACGCTCGGCGCGCGTTCGCCATCGCCGTCGCATTCACCGGCCGCGGTCGGCGACGGACGTGCGTCGCGCGCACCGGTTGAGCAATTGCAACGCTGGGGCGCGAGCGGAGAAATCCGGGAAGTGGCACCGGGTACGACGCTTGGCGAACTGATGCACCGCGAACGCCCCACGCCGGAGACGACCGCACACATGGCGCGCCTGCAACAGCACAACGCGACGCACGAACGTTCGGTGGGCGACAGCGGCAGCATGGTCGGCATGCGCTCGCCATCGCGTGGATCGCCGTCGACGCGATCGCAAGGTGGCGTCAATCCACAGATGTCCTTGCAACCGAAAACACGGGCGCAAACATCGACGCGCACGGCAGCTCCCGGCGCGACCGGAAAAGTCGCGCTGGCGCCGCAATCCGCGGGGGCATTGCCTGCTTCCGAGGCGCGCACAGCAAAGCCGCGCTCCATTCGCGCGTTGCCCTCAGGATCGAAGATCAACGGTATGGACAACGTGCTGATGTCGGCCTACAACCTCGACGACGAGCAGCTCTCGTCCATTACCGGAGCACTCGGGCTTGGCCCGCGCATGCCGATCAATACGTACGCAACATGCAGACGGCCACACTTGGGCGCATACTGCGCGGCGCGGTCTATCAGGAGCCGCCCATGCCTGACGCGGCTTCGATCGCGCAGTTGGAATTCGGCCGCGGTTTGCCGCCCGAACGCCTGCAGCATCTCGTCGCGGTAGCCCGCCGGGCCGGCTGCTTCATGACGGAGCGCCAGCAGCGAGGCAAGAATGGCGAGACGCAACATCTGTTGCAGCTGCATTTCACCGGCGACGATGGCGCCGAGCCCCTCGCATCGCAGCCGGATTCCGTCAACTACAAGGCCGTGACGGCGCTGGCCGAACTGATGGCCGAGCTCACAGCTCCCGGGTATCGCGAGGACGCACAGCGCTTTTCGATCGGCTCGGTCGCCGCGGGGATGAGGCAGGGCGACAGTTCGGGGGTATTCGTCGAGCACTTCGCAAAGCACACGCAGGCGAGTCCACCGCGTATCCAACTGGTCTCTGAACACTTGAACGAGGCCAACATCCGCAACGCCTGGCTGTTCACGGCGCTCACTCCTGAACAGAAGGAGAAGCTCGTGCATGCTTCGAACGTCTCGCATCTTCAGTTCGAGGAGCGGCGATCCACGGCGGCAGACGGCACGCGCTGCGTGAAGCTGCGCGTCTTCTTCGGCGGAACGGAGAACTGGCGCGACGTGAGGCAGGCGCTCGTCAGCGGGACGGGCGGCGTTGGCACGGTGTTTGGCGCGGCGCGCGACGCGGCGGAAATCATTGCGCATAAGATCGAGCACGCGCAGCGCGAAGGTTATCGCGTCGAATTCGAGCACATCGCGGGGGCGTCGATGGGCGGGGCCAGCGCGCAACTCTTCGCGGCGGCGCTGCAAAGCCGCGTCAGGTTGCAGAAGCAGCCGCCGCTCGTACTGCTCGATCCGCAATTGCCCAACACCGCGCAGTTGCGGCATGCGGTAAAGGGGGGCACGCTCGAATACGACTATGCGAAGCCGCGGGGCGTCGCGGTCACGCTCGACTATCCTGCGAACCCCCGAAAAGGGCTGATGGGCCGCATGAAGGGCCTCGGCTTCAGGTCACCGGGCCTTGTGCGGCTCAAGCTCGCGTTAAGCGACTTCGACGCCACGAGCCTCACGCCGGACGCCGACATCGAGAGGTCGCCTCCGCAGACGAGCGGCCCTCCGGGCATGGGCTATCACGCCGACCCCGAGCTGTATCTCGCGGCGATAAATCGCTTCACCCGCCGCGTCGAACTGAGTTGATACGCGAGCATTACGCGTTGTGCGTGAGCTCGCGCGCCCGCATCCGTAAGCTGACAGTTGGAAGCACGACACGAATCTTTCACATGCGCTCGCAGCGCGACTTATCGTGCGCACGACCCCGCATCGCGCCGTTTAAGGTTTTTTTGCTGGCAATGGCGGGAAATAGATAAAAGTTGAAAGAAGATGCGCCACCTTGTGAGGCCGTGTTTTACGCCGCACAACAAAATAAATGCGCGATGTGCATCCGTCGCGTCCTGCCGATGCACTAACGGACAGAGAGATCTCACTCGATACCGTCAACGACGTTTCGCGCAACGAAGCGGGCCTTTTAGCGCTCCGTTCCCGCGCTCCGCGGCATACGACGAACAACATATCGCGAGTGAGAGGACAACAAGCTGTCTCGGGGATGGCGGTCGGCATCGCAGGAGGGGTGCCGGCCAGTAATCGGAAAGGTTGTCACTTATTTGGATGCGAACCGCCCGTGAATAATGAACTGCTCTTTGCAATCGCGACTGACGATCGGATGCTTCGACGCAATCTTGAAGAATCACTCGCCGGAGATGGCATCGTTGTCGAGTCGTTCTCGTGTGAGCTCGACCTGTTGCGCGCGATGCGTGCGAACCGCTACGACCTGGTGCTGATCGACTCGAAGACCGAGTCGAAAGCGACGAGCGCCATACTGTCATGGCGCAGCTGCAATGCCGACATCTGCACGCCGCTGATCGTGCTGACGAACCAGTCGAGCTGGGCTAGCCTGTTGCGCTGGATCGACACGGGCGCGACCGACGTCGTCAATCGGTACGACATGGAGCAGGTCCGTTTTCGCGCGCACCTTGCATTGCAACGGAGCGTTTCCAACAGCACGACGCACGAGATCCAGATCGGCCGCTATCTGCTGCAAAAGAACCCCGGCCGCGCGACCAGCGACGGCGTCGAAATTCCGCTGACGGCGCGTGAATTCGCGATTGCGTGGCTGTTCTTCTCGAACCCCGGCAAATTCTTCAGCCGCGCGCAGATTGCAGCGAGCATCTGGGGCGCCACCGAGCAGATTGCTGCGCGTACGCTCGAGCAGCACATCTACAAGCTGCGCAAGAAGCTGGACCTGTCGCGTACTTCGGAGCTGAGCCTGAAGACAGTGTATGCGCTCGGCTACAAGCTCGACGTCGCTCAGGCGGCGCAAGCGGAACTCGATGCGAGCGTCGAGCCAGGCTTCGCCGCGCTGCAAGGCTGTCTGGACAGGAGTGGTGCGCGCGAAGCAGACCATCTGCGTGGCGCCGAGCGGATGATGCTCGCCGCTGCACTGTCGTAACGCTCTGGTGGAACGCCTATCCGGGCCATCGGGTCATCGGGCCGTCGTGCCCGGCGGGCCACACGTGTCGCCGACCTATCCGACGCATGCGGCCCTGGGAGGGTTTCCGTGCCGCTCACGCGGAGTTCGGATCTTCCTCCTGTTCTTCCGCGCGGCGTTCCTGCTGGCCCTGGAAGATCTGCATCATGACCTGCGTGCCGAACGCCTGGATCGCCGCATCCAGATCGGTCTGGCTGCCTTCCTGGTTGTCGTTCTTGTCCTTGCTCTTGTCTTTGTTCTAACGCCCGCGCCCGGCTATGTCTTCAACAGGAAGTGGATCGAGCCGCACGAGTCCATCCTGTCGATCCTGTGGAATTTCAAGACGGCCAACGCGCTTCCGGGCTACGCTCTTGCACGACTAATGGGGCCGCGAGTGGATCCGTACGAAGGCGTGGCGCCGCAACTGGAAGTGATCGAGCTTGAGCGCTTACGCGGCACACTTAACCTGCCTACGCAAACCCTGCGTGCTGCGCTGCTGCCCGCACTTCACCGCCGGCCTTGCAGCAAGTCATTTCGCTATTGCCGCTGGTGCATCGCTCGCGGTTACCACAGCGCTCTATACCAGATCGAAAAGGTTGTTGTTTGCCCAGTGTGGTTGTTGCCCCTTGAGGCAGCTTGTCCGAACTGCGGATGTGAGGCGCCGTATCTGCTAAACGTACGCCTTCTCGATAGGCCTTATCGTTGCGCATACTGCGCGGTGAAATATGGCAGTAGGAAGTGGTCGCCGGACAGGCTAGAACCTATGCCGGGCGAGCATCGGTGGGCGATTACGCGGCATTACATCGAGCGGGAGCTACTGCAGTGCGACCGAAGTGACATTTGACGCGTCGCTTTGTATTGAAGACCCTGGCGACGCTCTGAAAAATTTTCGGTTGCCGACGCGCTCGAAGCAAGCCGGCGACATTGTCAGTTCCCCGACTGGCGCGCACCAAACGATAGGACAACCCATGCCAAGGCGGCTTTAGGCAGATTGCCCCAATTACTGCCGAAACGTTGACACTTTTGCGTCGGTCTGCGACAACGCGATGTGCGAGTCGTTCTTCGGCACGCTGAAAGCGGAGCTGCCGATGCGCGAGTGCTTCGATACGCGAGACCACACGCGGCGTGAGATCTTCAGCTGCATCGAGGGGTGGTACAACATCAGTTGCCCGCACAGCAGCGTGGGCCACTGCTCGCGGAAAATACGAGCAGGAATACGAAACAACAAAAAATCCATCGCGGCGCGGTTGCCTACCGCCGGGCAGCGTCGTGGTCGTGATGTTCGACCCGGCGCCCGTCCGTGACAACCCGCGAGGAAACACCGAATGGAGGACACGTTCCGCTGTAAAACCCAACTGCAAATCTATCCTCCGAAGCGGGTCAATCGCGCATCTCATTGCTAAGGATCGCTGCCTCGACACGGCGAATGCCCGCGGTACCATGACTAGGCCGGCACTGAGCAACTAACAGAACAGACTCTGCAGCCATGCCATAAGCCAGTGCGGTCAGACGAAATCGATCTCCCCAGATTTTGAACGGTCTCCAGGACACCGGTGCACTTCACGTCGCTTGCCGGACGCTGAACCATCCTGTCGTGGTTTCGATGACGCTCCACAGCTTGGCGGGTATGGCGAGACGCGGCACGTCGGAAGCGGCGATATCGAGAGCGATCGGGCCTTGCACCTCACCTCGCGCAAAGCGCACCCAATCGGGATTCATCACAAGCCCCTGGCCGACAGCGGTGAGAGAAACCCCTGCAGCAATCGCTTCCCGTGCCTGCTCCGGTGTTCGGATCTGGCCCGCTGCAATGAGGGAGGCACGCCCGGCAAGGCGGTCCCGCACAATTTCGATAATCCGGGGACCGGTGGAAGCGTCGATTGGCCGAGCTTCGAGCGCGTTGCCCAAAGACGCATGGAGATAGTGGATACCGCCATCTACCAAGCGGTCGACGAGCGCGAGCGACTCCGCAATGCGCAACCCATCTTCATGCGGCTCGTCGAGCGTAATCCGGTAGCCCAGCACAAACGGACGGGCCGCATGGTCGGCAATCGTCCTGCGAACCGCTTCGACGACAGCGAGAGGAAAGCGCATGCGGTTGTCGGGAGAACCGCCCCAGCGGTCGGTTCGCCGGTTGAAACGGGGCGAGAAAAAGTTCTGGAGCAGGAAGCCGTGTGCGCCGTGAAGTTCGACACCGTCGAAGCCCGCTTCGATGGCGCGGCGGGTCGTCTCGCCGAAAGCGCGGACAACGCCTTCAACTTCCTCATCGGCAAGCGCGCGCGGTACGATGGAAGGGGTCCATGGACCGGCGTCGCCGGGAACTGCACTTGCCGCGACGATGTCCGATGAGAGATCCGGTCGGGTCTTGAGGCCGGCATGGAAAATCTGGAGGATCGCCGGTGCGCCGCCGCTTTTCGCAGCTGAGGCGAGCCGTTTGAGGCTCGGAATAAATTTGTCGTCATAGGCGGCGAACTCGCCGCTAAATCCGATGCCATTTTTCTGAACATGGGTACAACCCGTGATCACCAGGCCAACGTCCTCGACGCGTAGCCGGTAGTAAGCCACTTCTTCGTCGGATACCGTGCCGTCGTCGTTGCCGGCCCAGGTTGTCATGGGCGCCATGGCAATGCGGTTGCGCAGCGCGCAGACGGTCGCCCAGCGAAAAAGGTTCAAGGAGCCTGGTTCGTTCCATCATTGATTCCATCGATTGTGGGCGCTCCGAGTGGCGGCTAGCCGCTCGGGGCGGAAGGTCCGACCTGGGATGCGTGGGCGCTCTCGTGTGCCCGGGCGATTCTGGTTTTGACCTCGCCGATCCCGGTCGAGCCTTGCGGGCATTTATGCTCAGCACGACTGGAACTGCAACTGTAGGCAGCACGCGCGGTCGGACGGACCGCCAAGGCGGGGCGCCCGAGGACATTTACAGTTCGCGCAAGGCCTGGTCGCTGGAATCGACGTACCGTTCGCGTTGAAGTGAGCCGAACCGGCCGTAGGGATACTCAGCCGGCGTGGGAGCGCTGACCTTGTCCAGCGTAGACCGCAATAAATTTGTCACTACTTCGCGAGTAAATCTGTCACTTCACGGCGCGTCGGCCAGACGTCTAAGTAAATCATCTTAAATTCAATAGCTTGTCAAAAACGAATTAATTGTGTCACCGGTGGGTCTGGCCGCAGGTGTCACCGTCGGCTGTTTCCATCTGCGCAGGGATACACGGCCTCGACTTCGTTGCCCGAGCGCAGGCGCAATCGGCGACTGATAGCGATGCGGTCTTGCCTGCGCATCGCTGACGTTGTCGAGAGGAGCGAAAGCCGCCCGTAGCTGTAGTGCGAATGGCACCAGCCACATCGAAACGGCGCTCCAATCACGCTGGCGTTTATTATGTAAGGCGTCTCGCCGTTGCAATGCGGACAACGCGTCTGGAGCGATTGGTGATGCGCCGGACAGAGATTTTCATCCTCGCGCTGGAACAACCCGCTGTGGTAGCCGTGCGCTGCGCACTGTCGGCAATAGCGGAAGACCTCGTGATACCGATCATACGGCGCGGCACCTGGCAACGATGTCCTCAACACGTTTGAGGGCAGGCGTAGCACGCGGCACAACCGCGTCAGGTCGACGGCGTCCCGCACCGGCGCCACGCCTTCATGCGGATCCACTTCGGGACTGATCAGCTGGAGCAGGGCGTGGCCGGGGAGCGCGTTGGCGCAGGCGAACTTCCACAGAATTGAGACAAGGGATTCGCCCGGCATCAACAATCCGGGGCTGAGGGCACTGCCTCGCGCGAGCGAGATTCGCCACTCGTCAAATGGCAGAATCGGAAAGCGTGGCGGCTTGATCGCCGCGGCGTTACGCCGTGGCAAGCGTGCGTCCGGTGGCATGGCGGGACTGAACGTAGCCGCAGTGGTGCACTGCGTAGGTCCACAACGCAGCCTCGGGACAATAACCCGGCGCATCCTTTAGCTCACTTTCCTTAAGCACAATCTCGATGGCGCGCACGAACGACTCCATCGGGATTTCGAGCTTACCCGGCAGACTCGCTTTGTGGTGTGCAGCCTCGAACGCCTGCCATAACAGGCCCGCGTCGTCTAATAGCCGATAACCGGCGTCGAATGCCTGTGGGACATAAAAACGCGTGAAGCTCCATGGGGTGCCCTCCGGATAGGCGGTCTGATCGTAGCCGTTCATGCACGTGGCGACATCTTGTGCGTTGCGGATGCCACAGAAAGAGAGCTCTTCAACCATTAGACGCGCAACGATCTGAGTCTTGTGAGCAATCTGCAGACTGGTTTTTTGTGCGAGTAACTCCTCCTGACCGACGAGGAAAGTAAACAGCTTGATCTGCTGCCGGTCGAGCGCGTCGTGTACGTCACGCAGCCACTCGTACTCATTCTCGTTGTAGCGCTGAGCCTCGTCGCAAAAGAGCAATACCGTGCCACCGCCAGAACGGGCGACCGCCTCGCGAATCCTCAACGACAGGCGCAGCCGCTTGGACGGGTTGGAGCCGGCGTTCGGATCAGGATCTCCGACCGCCTCAAGCAGGTTGGCAAAGAACGGCCCTTCGGCGTGGCGCGGTTTGTGTTCGCACTGCGCGTGATAGCTGGTTATCCGGGAATAGTTGTGGGCGAGCAGCAGTCGCACGTATTCGATCGCGCGGGTCTTGCCGATCCGCGATGGTCCGTAGATCAGCGCACCCATGATCCGGTAGTGCAGACATCGGGCCACGAGGTCATAGAACGCCTCGATCGCTGGGGTGGCAATCCGATAATTGCCGGTGGCCAGCGGATGCAGCAACGGATCGACAGGACGCGGTATCTGAAGCGACATGGTGCCTCCCACGCAAACGACGGGGTTAAAAGACCTGACCAGTACCGATGGAAAGTTTCCTCGGCCGGACTGGCGCGCGAGCCGCAAGCTCGACGGCGGTCACCGTTGGTGATGCAGGCGCTGACTGGGTCGCTGTCGATGCCGCCATCCCGGTTTCCACTGGGCGCGCCGGACCCACGGGGGTGCGCACTGTCGGCGCTGACGCCAGCAACCTGACTGCGTGCGCGAGTTCCGTGGCTGCCTTGCGCGTCTTCCTGGCCTGCTCGAGTTTAGTCTGAACGTAAGCCTCAATCGGACCGGCGCCGACCATCGTGCTCCCGCGGCGCTGCCCCTTAAGCTTGCGAATTTCCTGACGCAGCTTGAGGTTGTGCGGCACCACACGCCATGCCCCTTGTGCATCGAGCACGCCCAGTTCGGTTCCGTCGGGCAGGAACGCCCGCACGCAACGCAGGTCGTCGGCGTTCATGTAGATCAACAGATGTTCGCCGATCAGACGCGTGCTGGCTGCCAGCACGTCGCTCGTATAGCGCACACCGTGCAGATTGATGTGCGGGCGCACGCCCTGGTCGAGGTACGCTCGCACGGCACAGCGGCGTGCCGACTGCATCAGGCACAGAGCGCGTCGATGGTGTTCTGCGAGCCATGTGACCATGATCTGCTTGCCGCGGATAAAATACTCCATCGCCTCGAGCGGCGTGGCGTTATTCAAGCCGCCGTGCGGCGTGCCGTTGTAACCAGCGATCGCATACTCGACAAGCTCTTCCAGTTCATCAAGCGACACATACAGACGCAGGTTGCCTTTCGGATCGGCGAGGGCACGGCGCAGATCGCGCGGATGAGAACCCGTATAGCCCGGCAGGCGCGAAGACAACCGGCTGGCGATCGTACCGAAGAAGCGCTCGATGTATGGCCGCTCATCCGGGCTGTACATCGGTCCCGCGTCGACGAGACAACCGACGAATTCACATAACGCAGTCAAGGTGTCGTCCGCGAGATTCGCTTTTGCGTTGTCAAGCTTCATCCATTCCCACGTCACATACGCCAGTTCCGGCAACCTCTGCGATGCAAAGCCGTCCTGCGGTCCGTAGCCGAGCCCCGCTATGCTGAAAGGACGGGCGCGATGCGGCTCCAGAGCTTTCTCGATGGTCTTGATCACGTCATAGCGGCTGTACTCGCGCGCCAGGACGAGGTGGTAGGCAAGCACAACGCGAGTGCACACATCGATAATCACCAGCAGCCACACTCGCTCCATTTCAAATTCGTGTTCAAAGCCCAGCGGGTCGCGCACGACCACTTTCAGGCGGATATCGAGCCGGTGACCGTCAAACTCGACCACCTGAAACGGACGTGTTGCCATGGGACTTCCCACGCGGTCCCCCCTGTGTGGCAAGCCCTTCAGGTGCGAAGCACCCGCCGAACGTGCAGCAGCGCCGAAGCTGCGCAGCATTTCCGCTTTCAGCCGCTGCGATAGCGAACGGATCGCGCGCCCCGCCGTATTGAAAGGGTAGTCGGCTGCCGTGAGACCGACGGCGCGACAATGGCGGAGGAATTCGTCATGCAGTGGCTGCAGCCCTCGCAAGCGCGTCCGTAATCGCCCATCTGTGTTGATCTGTTCGAGCAACACGCGATGCTGTTTGACCTGCAGCAGCAGCCAGGCGGCGATGATAGGGTAGCGCTCGAAAAGCTGCGATAGGGCGCCTGCGGCACCGCAACTTCCGCGCTCACCACGTACCCGAACTGGAGTTAACCGAGCATACTCGGCGACCCGTATATAGCTGACCAGCGCGCGGAATCCAAACGGCCGTCCGTCCGGATGCGGCGATAGGGCCCGTTCAAGCCAACGATACAACTGGCGTCGATTGATACCGGTAGACTGTTCGATCTGTTTGAGCGATTCGCCGCGAGCGTAGCGAACAAGCGCCTGCATCCGCGCTTCAAAGGTGCGGCGTGCCTCATGCTCGAATTCGGTATAGGCAACCGTCGGCCATGTCGCGAGGTCAATTGCCTGAAACTCTGGCCTGCGGCGGTTCATGTCTTCGTCTCCGCGGCGATGAACGAAGTGAGCAGTGATAGCGCCTGCGTGTGCAGATCCGGCGCACTGAGCCGTCCGGCATGCAACATGCCGAATACGGCCGTGCGGACCAGAACCGGATCTCCACTCGAGAACTCACGCTCGATTTCAAGCAACTTGCGGGGCTGGGCCAGAAAGCACTCGATCGCTCGAGGCAAGGCTGATGAAACAAGGCTCCAGTTCGCCACAATGCAAGGCAGCATGCGCTGCCAGTTGTCGATCCAAACCCGCGCAGCCGCGAGGTCAGCCAACGAAACTTTCCGGATGGGCAGTGCGGCTCCATCGAGTTGACGATGGGATCTGGTTGCGGGGTCATCATAAAACGCGTCATCAAGGATAACTAACTCTTGTCGATCAACGTAACAAACCCAAAAGTCGGCAAGACGCTGCTTCCCGCTGACATTCACGTAACCGGGCCGCTCGCAGAAGATGATGGCCGCAGGGTCTGCTTCGAACAGGATCCACTGCTCAAGGAGGTCGCGCCTGTAAAACGTCAGCCGTCGCGCCAGCTTCGGACTAAAGCCTTCGAACCGGTGGGCGCCACGCGGACGTGCGAGTGCGACCGGCTCTGCGATGTGCAGGGAATTTTCCATAAGATCAAACGCTTACGGACGGGCTTCGAAGTTTAGGACGCGAAGTGACAAATTTAATGCGGACTTATGCGAATTGACGGTTTTATTTCGTTCGGACTGCAAGCAAAACTGTCACTACAACGGCGAATCGGTCCGATATTTCGAGGTCCCGTCGGTGACACATTTAATGTGGCCTACGCGTGCCCGTGAACTGAAGCGTGGCCGGGGCGGGGCTCCGCGCATTCGATCGCGTTGTCCCTTGACGGCTTCACGAACGACCCCGTCTCACCACGCGCGCGCAGGGTCCTGCGTCCGGAGCGGCTTACCAGCCGTAGAAACGCGGCCACGTCTCAACCGTGCCGTCAGGGCCGACGGCCTGATAGGCCGGATGCTGCGCCCCTGTGGCACACGCATGGTTGGGCAGGATGCGCAGACGTGTCCCGATGGGGAACCGCTTCGCGATCTCGTGGTCGGGTGTGCCGGATCGGGAGATGATGCCGTGCTCCTGATTCGCGCCGCTCATCACATACTCTTCCAGCGCTTCGCCGTTTTCCAGACAGACGAGCCCATAACCAAAGTCGTGTTTCTGGCGCTGTGTGCCGCGGTCGCGGCTCATTGCCATCCAGCCTGCATCGACGATGGCCCAGCCTTTCTCGCTCTGGTGGCCAATCACGGTGGTCAATACGCTCAATGCGATTTCGGAGGTGTCGTTAATGCCCACGTTATGCATGACGAGATCGAACATCACATAGACGCCTGCGCGAACTTCCGTCACGCCTTCCAGATGCTCGGCAGCCAGCGCTGTCGGCGTCGATCCGATGCTCACGACGTCACACTGCAGGCCTGCCGCACGAAGTCGCTCAGCGGCGCGCACGCAGCCCGAACGCTCCTGTTCGGCGATGCGCACCAGTTCGTCATGTGTATCGTAGTCGTAGCTGGACCCCGCATGGGCAATTACCCCCCCGAGGTGCATGCCACCATTCGACAGCGTTGATGCGACAGTGAGGAGCAGGTCGTCGTCGGGCGCGATACCTGAACGATGACCGTCCACATCGATCTCGATCCATACTTCGAATGCTTCTTCATGTTCCCGGCCGAAAGCGGCGATGGCCTCAGCACATAGCACACTGTCGGCGACAATTTTCAGGGCGCAGCCCTGTCGCCGGAGCGCCAGCGCCTGCGAGAGCTTCGTCGGGGCCATGCCCACAGCGTAGACGATGTCACGGATGCCGCTTGCGAAGAACTGTTCGGCCTCCTTGAGGGTGGACACGGTGATGCCTCGTGCGCCGGCGTCCATTTGCGCTCTTACCACCTGCTCGCACTTGGTTGTTTTCACATGCGGGCGGAAACTCACGCCGAGCGCGTTCAAACGTTGCTGCATCCGCTCGATGTTGTGGTTCATGCGCTCGACATCGATCAATGCTGCGGGCGTGTTCAGCGACTGCATTCTCATCTGCGGCTCCTTGCGATTCTTCGCGCGATTGGCGTCTCGGTGTCGGCACGGTGTCGTGCGGAAAGAGTCGCCACTATAGGAGTTCGCTGCGAGCTTGTGTTTAACGGAGGATAAAGCGACTGTTAAGCCATATTGAATGTCACGTCAATTGCGCCAGGGTGTGGGGCTAAAGGCTTGCTTTGCGGCGTCGAGAAACACGCGCTGGCGGATCGTCAGGCCCTGACGCGTGGGCGTCAGCGCCATTACCGGCGCCGGCTCGAGGCGCCATGCCGGCAACACGCGCTTTAGCTTTCCCTCAGCGATCAGCCGTGCGGCATCCCATTCGGATCGCTCGACAATGCCCAGGCCGTCCACCGCCCAGTCCGTGACCACGGTGCCGTCGTTCGACGACAAAGCGCTATTGAGCCGGACGGTGACGGCTTTGCTTACGCGCTTTCCCGCAGCATCCTGTTGAGTGAAACGCAGGCGGGTCAAGTCTTCGTCGTTCTCTCGCAAACTCAGGAATTCGTACCGTGTGAGCTGGGATGGATGTTCCAACTTTGACAGGCGACGCGCAAAGGCCGGGCTCGCGCACAGGAAGCGGTCGTTGGGGGCGAGGTAATGTCCTATCCAGGAAGACCCTTTGACGTTGCCGATCGAAACGACCGCGTCGGCGCCCGAGGCTGCCGTGAGCGGGCTTTCTGACAGGATGAGCGAAATCGCAAGGCTTGGGTGGGAGAGATGCAGACCGCGGACCAGCGGTGCGACATATGCGCGGCCAAACCCGAACGGTGCCACGACGCGCAGATGGCCGCTTACGCCGCTCGACTCTCCCGAGACGCGGGAAGGAATCGACTCGATTCGTTCCAGGATTTCAATTGCTTCCTGAACAAGGTGCTGGCCCTCGCTGGTGAGTGAAATGCCTCTGGCCGCGCGCGTCACAAGGCGAAGCCCCAGCCGTTCTTCGATGCGCTGAAGGCGTACCGTGACTGCAGGTGGTGTGAGATCCAATAGCCTTGCGGCTGCGGCAAGCGATTGCGACGCGCCCAGCGCACGGAACAGTTGCATGTCTTCGAGTTGAAGCATTAAGAGCTCTTTAACGAGAGATTTATTGGATATTAAACACGACAAAAACATTTTTTCCTATAGTTCGTCGCATGAACCTGGCCACCACGGTGAGCGCGCAACGCTGCCGCAGGGCTGGAGCGGAGGCAACAAAACGTGATGGCTCCCTGACTTGGTTGGTGTAGTAGTTGGCGAGCTTCTTTTAGAAACGGAGTGGAATTCATGGATCGGTACGAACGCGGCGCGCAGCTCCCCCAGACGAGAAATCCCGATGGACTGACAACGCCGGGCGGCCACTACAGTCACGTTTCGATCGCAAATGGCCTGATCTTTGTGTCCGGTCAACTTCCAATTGATGCGCGCGGCGAAAAGCTCACGGACCGCCCTTTTGAAGCACAAGCCGAGCAGGTGTTGGCAAATCTGGCTTCCGCGCTTGCCGGTGCGGGCAGCGATGTCCACAGACTGGCCCAGGTCCGTGTCTATATCGTTGATGTCGCGCATTGGGCGAGCTTCAACGAGATCTACGCACGCTGGGCCGGCGATGCGAGACCCGCTCGCGCCGTTGTGCCGGTTCCAGCGCTCCACTTCGGTCTGAAGATCGAGATCGAAGCCGTCGCATTGGTATAGCGTAACCGGTATGGATTCGCAATGGCCACCCACGCGTGGCGCTTCAGCCGCTTTGAGCAGCGGGTATGAGCGGATGACCGCAGTGCTAGCCTGGCGCTTCGTGGGCGTTAAAGGCGAACCGCGGCGTCAGCCCGCAAGGGTGGCGCCAGGATCGCGCCTTTAATCAGATGAGGCGTCCAATCTCGCGCACTAGCTGGCCTCGGTAGCAGGCTAGCAAATTTGGTATGGGTAGCTTAATGAAACAGGAAACCGTTGTGAACGTTCCTTCATCAACGACGAGCCTTCGGTATCGGAGGTTCACCCTGGCCGATATACCGGCAGCTCATGTCCTTTCAATGGCGCTTAACTGGCCATATAGATTGGAAGACTGGGAATTTTCCGCTGATTTGGCGACCGGGTTCGTGGCTGAAGACAGTGGTGTCGTGATTGGTACGGCGCTGTGCTGGAAATTTGGAACGGACCGTGCTTCTCTCGGTCACGTGATCGTGTCGTCCGGGCACCAGGGGCGGGGTATCGGCCGTAAGCTGATGGAAGCCGTCCTCGAAGAGTTGGGGCCGCGCATCACTTTCCTGCATGCGACGCCAGCCGGACAGCCACTCTACGAAAAGCTGGGTTTTAACGTGTGTGGATCCTTGGAACAATATCAAGGGACCGTCAGCAAGCCTCTTCCGGTCGCGTTGCTCGATGGCGAGCGGCTGCGGCCAGCCACTTCTGCCGACTTTCCTGATCTCATGGCACTGGCTTCGCGCGCTTCCGGGCTGGAGCGCGACGGAATTCTGTCGGCATTGCTGAAGCTTGGGGAGAGCGTAGTGCTCGAACGTGAGGGCGAAATTGTCGGATTCTCGGTGCTCCGCCGCTTTGGCAGGGGTCATGTGATCGGCCCTATGGTCGCACTACGGTCGCGTGACGACGTTCGGGCGAGGGCGTTGGCCGGCTATTGGCTAAGCGGACGAGAGGGGGAATTCGTCCGTATTGACGTCCCTACGGGAACGAGTTTGAACGACTGGCTGAGCATACAGGGTTTGAGGCGTGTGGACACCATCGCGAAGATGGTTCGCAATGCGCCCGCCGGTGCACACCGAGGCGCACCCGATCCGGTTTGCCGGCTATACGGCCTTATCAGTCAGGCCATGTTCTAGGTCTCACTACGAGCGGCGAGTTCTGCCGCCACGAAGGTTCAGATGTGCCGGATTGCGGCGTCGCACAATCCGACCATTAAGCCGGCCTTAATGACGGCTTAACTATACTCTCAGCAACGCGAACGCAAGGCGATCGATAATTCCTAAATACGATGCAGCAAAGAACAGAACCCGGGAAGGAGCTTCCGCAGATGCGCGTACCGTTGACCCGTATTGATACCACACCGACGCTACCGCGAAGCGCTGATGTCGTCGTGATCGGCGCGGGCATCGTCGGTGTGTTTACCTCGTGGTTTCTGGCGAAGCGGGGCTTGAAAGTCGCGCTTATCGAAAAAGGCCTGGTCGGTGCTGAGCAGTCCAGCCGAAACTGGGGCTGGTGCCGGCAGCAGAATCGCGATGCGCGCGAATTGCCCATCGCGACCGAGAGCCTGCGGCTGTGGGAACAGTTCGAAGCCGAGTCCGGCGAGACCGCCGGCTTTCGTCGCAGTGGCCTTCTTTACCTGAGCAACGACGACGGCGAACTCGACACCTGGACGCGGTGGTGCGAATTTGCGCGCACGGCCGGCGTCAGGACTGAGGTGCTCGGCAGCAAACAGGCCACAGCGAGGGCTACTGCGACTGGGCGCAACTGGAAGGGCGGGGTGTTCGCACCGACTGACGGCATTGCCGACCCGGCGAACGCCGCGCCGGCCGTGGCTCGCAGCGTCATGAAATTGGGGGGAACGATTCACCAGAACTGCGCGGCACGCGGCGTCGAGACCGCGGGTGGCCGGGTCAGCGGTGTCGTGACCGAGCATGGCTCGATCAGTACGACGACCGTGGTGCTGGCGGGCGGCGCATGGGCTTCCACATTTTGCCGCCAACTGGGTATCCGCCTGCCCCAGGCGACGATTCGCTCGTCATTAATGTCGGTTTCGCTGCCGCGAGGCAGGTTGCCCGACGCGCTCCATACTTCGGCGATCACCGTCACGCGACGCGGTGACGACACATATACGCTCGCGATCAGTGGTTTGGGGAAGCTGGACCTGACTTTGCAGAAGCTGCGCTACGCCAGGGACTTCATTCCCATGTTTGGACGCCGATGGCGCAGCCTGAGTCCCGGCAATCTGGAAGGTGTGCGTTCGGGGCACGAAGGAATGCGGCACTGGCGACTCGACGAGCCCACACCGATGGAAAAGATGCGCGTGCTGGACCCTTGTGTCGATGAAGCCACGCTCAGGGAAATCCTCAAGCGGGCGATCGATCTGTGTCCTGCGATCGGAGAAAGTCGGGTTGCCGCGTCGTGGGCTGGCTACATTGACACGACACCGGACGGCGTTCCCGCCATCGGCGAAGCACAGGAACTGCCCGGCTTCGTGCTGGCGGCAGGTTTGAGTGGTCATGGTTTCGGCATCGGGCCGGGATGCGGCCATCTCGTTGCGGATCTGGTCACAGGCATGCGACCTATCGTTGATCCTGAACCCTACCGTCCTGCGCGACTCAACGAATCGGTGCGGGGAAAGGTTGCCGACTTTTAAGACCAGTTTTTGCCGCTTGCGCGCTTGGAGTTTGTAATGCATCTCAGTTCTTACTGGCTCGATACGTCGGAGCCGTTCGTTAGCAGCTCGCCCGAAGTGCCCGATGGAAATTGCGACGTGGTCGTGGTGGGCGGCGGTATAACGGGCACGGCGGCTGCATTAGCGCTTGCCAAAAAAGGTGCACGCGTCGTCGTTTGCGAAGCCGGAACCGTTGGGCAGGCGGCGTCGGGACGCAATGGTGGTATGTGCAACAACGGCTTCGCTCAGGATTACGCTTCACTGTCCCAGCGCATCGGCACGGAATTGGCCAACCGGCTGTACCTCGCGTTTGACGCGGGTGTCGATACCGTGGAGCGGCTGGTCAGGGAAGAGTCCATCGATTGCGATTTCGTCCGCAGGGGAAAACTCAAGCTGGCGGCGAAGCCGGAGCACTTCGACAAGCTTGCGCGAAGTCAGGCGTTGCTTGCCGCGAGTGTAGATCCTGATACGCGCCTTCTGACGAAGGCAGAGCTTCGTGATGAGATCGGCTCGGACCGTTATCACGGTGGGTTGATCTTTCAGAAGAGTGCCGGGATGCACGTCGGTCGCTATGTCCGTGGTCTCGCGAAAGCCGCGCAAGCGCGCGGAGCGCACATTTTTGAGCGCGCACCGGTTCTCGGGTTACGGAGGGAATCTTCGGGCGCATTCGTGGTCGGAACGCCGCGTGGAGAGATCCGGACCCCACAGGTGCTTCTGGCGAGCGGCATTTCGCAGGTTGGACCGTTCGGCTGGATCCGGCGCAGAATTGTGCCAGTTGGGGCTTTTATCATCGTCACTGAGCCCTTGCCGATCGAACAGCTCGACCGGTTGCTGCCAACCCGCCGGATGGCCACCGACACCAAAAATTTCGTCAACTTCTTTCGCGTCACGCCCGACAACCGGATGCTGTTTGGCGGCCGCGCGCGTTTCGCGACGTCGAACCCCAGTTCGGACGAAAAAAGTGGGCTGATCTTGCGGCAGCAGATGGCCACCGTGTTTCCCGAACTGGCCAACGTGCGCATCGACTATTGCTGGGGCGGTATGGTTGACATGACGGCCAACCGCCTGCCGCGCGCGGGCGAGCGGGACGGCGTCTACTACTCGATGGGCTATAGCGGCCACGGCACTCACATGGCCACGCTGATGGGCACACTGATGGCGGAGATCATGGACGGACGCGCCGATCTCAACCCGTGGAAGGACTTCGACTGGCCTGCTATTCCCGGTCACTTCGGCAAGCCATGGTTTTTGCCGTTCGTGGGCGCATGGTACCGACTCAAGGACACGCTGCAATGAATTCACCTGTTCGTCACCTGATGCAGGCGGGAAGGCTGGAGCGGTTCTTTATTGACGGCGAATGGACTGTGCCCGAGGGTCCCGATCGGATTGCTGTCGTCTGCCCGTCAACTGAAGACACGCTCTGCGAAATTCCGCTTGGGAACGCACGTGACGTAGATCTGGCTGTGCAAGCTGCGCGCAGAGCGTTCGCGCGATGGTCCGTGACTTCGCCGCAGGAACGCGCCGTGTTACTCGGACGCGTTCATGCGTTGATCCTGGAGCGCGCCGAACTGTTCGCCTTGGCCTTGACGATGGAAATGGGCGCACCGATCAGCTATGCGCGCGGCGCGCATGTGCCGCTCGCGGCCGAGCATATTCGTGTCGCGCGCGACAATCTGGCGAACTATGCCTTCCGCAATCAGCGTGGAACGACTGCGATCGTGCGTGAGCCGATCGGCGTGTGTGCGCTGATCACTCCGTGGAACTGGCCGATCTACCAGATAACGGCCAAGGTCGGCCCAGCGCTGGCAGCAGGCTGCACCGTGGTTCTGAAACCCAGTGAACTCTCGCCGCTAAGCGCATTGCTGTTTGCAGAAGTCATCGCGGACGCCGGTGTTCCTGCAGGTGTATTCAACCTGGTGAGCGGCACCGGTGCAGAAGTCGGCACCTCACTCGCGTCACACCCGCAGGTCGATATGGTTTCAATCACCGGTTCGACGCGTGCTGGCGTGCTGGTCGCACAAGCGGCTGCTCCGAGTGTCAAGCGCGTGGCACAGGAGCTTGGCGGCAAGTCACCAAACATTGTGCTGCCTGATGCCGATCTTCCGCGGGCCGTATCCCTTGGAATGGCAGCTGCATTCCGCAACATGGGCCAGTCGTGCAGTGCGCCGACCCGCCTGATCGTGCCGCGCAGCGTCGCGGCACAGGTCGATGAGTTAGCGGTGGCGGCAACGGAACAGATGATCGTTGGCGATCCGTTCGCCGAAGCGACGACCCACGGTCCGCTCGCCAATCGCGCGCAGTACGGCAGGGTGCAGCAGATGATCGAGGCCGGCATTGACGAAGGGACGAAGCTGATCGTAGGTGGCCCCGGAAGACCAGCCGGATTCGACAAGGGCTTTTACGCGCGCCCGACGATCTTCTCGGATGTCGGTACCAATATGACCATTGCCCAGCAGGAGATCTTCGGGCCGGTCCTTGCGATCATTCCCTATGACACGGTCGAAGAAGCGATCACTATTGCGAACGACACCGTTTATGGGCTCGGTGCACATATTCAGGGTACGGACAGGGAGCTCATGCGCGCGGTAGCCGCGAGCATCCAGTCGGGCCAGGTGCATCTGAACTACCCGGCATGGGACCCGCAGGCTCCCTTCGGAGGATACAAGCAATCCGGGAACGGGCGCGAGTATGGGATCGAAGGCATGGAAGAGTACATGGAGGTCAAGTCGATCCTCGGGTACTACGATTGAAACAGTCGTCAGGCCGGACGCGGTGACGCTGCTGATTTGAAGCTGTTCGCTTTCTAAAGGTGCTGAGAGTGGAAACCTCCGTAATCCCCGAGACATCGTTGACAATGCATCGTGTTCACTGGTCGAACTTGCGACGCGACCTGCACGCCCATCCCGAGTTGCGATTTGAAGAGCACAGGACGGCAGACGTCGTCACCCGCGAGCTTGAAGAACTCGGCTATGCGGTGCTGCGCGGGCTGGGAGGGACGGGAGTCGTCGCGAGCCTGCCCGGTGCGAACCCGGACCGGGGAATCGTGCTCCGTGCGGATCTGGATGCGTTGCCGATCCAGGAAGCCAATGACTTCGCCCACGCATCAGGCTCGGATGGAATCATGCATGCCTGCGGGCATGACGGCCATACGGTGATGTTGCTGGGCGCCGCGCGCATGCTGAGGGAATTGCCGCAGTTGCCTGGCACGGTTCATTTCGTGTTTCAGCCGGGAGAGGAGGGGGGCGCGGGCGCGCGCAAGATGATCGATGACGGGTTGTTCGAGCACTGTCGGACCGAGGCGGTGTTTGGCATGCACAACTGGCCCGGATTGCCTGCCGGACATTTCGGATTGCGCACCGGCCCGATCATGGCCGCGGGCTCCCGGTTCAGGATCCTGGTAACGGGCAAGGGCGCTCATGCGGCGCAGCCGCATCTAGGCCTCGATCCGATACCGCTGGCGTGTTCGATGGTTCTCCAGTGTCAGACCATCGCGGCGCGGCTCAAGGATCCCGTGGATCCCGCCGTCATTTCCGTCTGCATGTTCCACTCTGGCAATACGGACAATGTCATTCCGGATACCGCCGAGTTGCGCGGGACGATTCGCACGCTGTCGTCCACCTTGCAACAAAAGTTACAGCGCGACATCCAGCTCATGTGCGAAGGGCTAGCCACCGCCTATGCCGCGCAAGTCGAGGTCACGTTTTTCCAATACTATCCTGCGACAATCAACACGCCGGCCGAGACCGCACTTTGCGAAGCGGTCATTCGCGAGACCTTCGGCGACGAACGCCTTGACCGCGACGTGCGGCCGAACATGACATCGGAAGACTTCGGTTTCATGCTGGAGGAGCGGCCCGGCGCTTATGTACTGATCGGCAACGCCCCTATGGGAATGGCAGCGCCGGGTCTGCATCACCCCGAATACGATTTCAACGACGACATCATTCCGGCCGGCGTCCGGTATTGGGTCGCATTGGCACAGCGTTACTTCAGTACCGTGCAAGGCAGGCGTCGGAGCGAGGAATAGGCCGGCGACGTCTTTTAACCGCCAATAAGAGATCGAATCGACCAGGACTAGATCACAGGGCTTAATCCGAGCCCCCTCGAGAGGGCAACCCGGTGGACACGGTCCGAGGCGGACCTTTGCAGAGGCGGACTTTTTTCACAATGCGGAGTCGACCGAGCCATTTTGTTTTGTAGTGCGAAAAGTATGTCTAGGAATGCGCTTCCTGTTTTTTGCCGGTGAACCGTGCGCGGGTTCACAACACGAGAGGACTGACACCATGATTGATTTTGAGCCCAAGTACATCACGTTCGACTGCTACGGCACGCTGACGAATTTCCGCATAGGCGAGATGACTCGCGAGCTGTACGGAAATCGCCTCCAGGGCGCCGAACTTGAGCGACTCGTCGCCTTCTTCACTGCTTACCGACGCGACGAAGCGCTCGGCGCCTGGAAGCCGTTTCGCGATGTGCTGGTCAACGCCGCGCGCCGGGCCTGCAAGCGGATGAACGTCGAGTTTAGTGAAGCAGAAGCCGAAAACTTCTACCTGGCCGAGCCGACATGGGGCCCGCATCCGGACGTGCCGGAAGGCCTCTCGCGCCTCGCGAAGAAATACAGGCTGGTCATTCTGACGAACGCACCGGACGAGCACATCCAGAGCAACGTCGACAAGCTGGGCGCGCCGTTTCATCGTGTGTTCACCGCAGAGCAGGCTCAATCGTACAAGCCGCGCATGCAGGGCTTCGAGTACATGTTTGAACAGCTGGACTGCAACCCTGAGGACGTGCTGCATGTCTCATCGAGCCTGCGGTACGACCTGATGACGGCGCACGACATCGGCATCAAGCATAAGGCGTTCGTCAACCGTGGCCACGAGCCTGGCACGCCGTACTACGAGTACTACGAGGTTAAGACCATCGGCGATCTCGCCGCTGAACTCGGCCTGTGATCTATTGCCTTCGCTTACGCGAGGGCACGCCGATGAAACTCGCCAATGCGCGTATCGGCACCGACGTCTTCTATTGACGAACAACTCCCTTGTGGAGGAGACAGATGGACAAGATAAATATGTGCGATGCAACCGCTAGCGTCGACGATGAACTCCAACAGCTTCCGCGCGAAGGCGTGTTGCGACGTAATCTGCTTCGCGCGATGGCACTCGGCGGGATGCTGTCGATGACAGGCGCGGGACTACTGGTGCCGGGCGGATCCGCTTTCGCGCAAGAGAAACCAAAGAAAGGCGGCAAGATTCGTGTGGCGACGCAAGCGGCTTCCACGGCCGATACGCTTGACCCCGCAAAGGGCGCGCTTGGCACCGACTATGTCCGCGCGTTTATGGTTTACAACGGTCTCACCGAGTTTGACTCGCATCTTGGCGCAAAAATGGCCCTGGCAGAGTCGATTGAAACGAAGGACGCGACGGTGTGGGTCGTGAAACTGCGCAAGGGCGTGCAGTTTCACGACGGCAAGGCGCTCGTACCCGCCGACGTTGTCTATTCGATCATGCGCCACAAGGACCCAGCAACCGCATCGAAGGCGAAGACGCTCGCGGACCAGATCAAGGACGTGAAGGCGACGGGTGTGAACGAAGTGACAATCACCCTGGAAGGTGCAAACGCGGACCTGCCGGTGATTCTCGCGACCTCGCATTTCATGATCATCAAGGATGGCACGCGGGATTTCAAGGCGGCTGTGGGTACCGGTCCATTCAAGCTCAAGGAATTTTCGCCGGGCGTGCGTACCGTAGGCGTGCGCAATGAGATCTACTGGAAGGCCGGACTGCCGCACCTCGATGAGATAGAACTCGTCGGCATCGGCGACGAAGCGGCGCGGGTCAATGCGCTACTTGCCGGTGACGTGCAACTGATCAACGCTTTGACGCACTTGTGGGCGCAGCGGGTCAAGGCGACGCCTGGCTACTCCGTCCTGGAGACGAAGACAGGGCAGTACACGGACCTTATCATGCGTGACGAAGGTGGTATTACAGCCAACGAGGATTTCCGCCGAGGCATGATGTACCTGTTAGATCGCGAACAGATCCTTCGCGCGGCTTTTGGCGGCTACGGGACAATCGGTAATGACCAGCCCATTGATCCGACGAATAAATACTACTTTGCGGGCCTGCCGCAACGGAGCTTCGACCCGGAAAAGGCCAAGTTCCACTTCCAGAAGGCGAAGCTCGGCGGCACTCCGTTGCAAGTGTATGCGTCGCCGGCAGCCAAAGGATCGGTCGAAATCGCAATGCTGCTTCAGGCGGCCGCGCCGCGCGCCGGGCTCAATCTCCAGGTGAGCCGGATGCCCGCGGACGGCTACTGGTCGAATCACTGGATGAAGCATCCGCTCAGCTTTGGCAACGTCGACGCGCGGCCGAGCGCCGATGTGCTTTTTACGCAGTTCTTTAAGTCGGACGCGCCATGGAATGAAGCGAACTGGAAGAACCCGAAGTTCGACCAGATGCTCATCGCCGCTCGCGGCGAACCGGACGATGCAAAGCGCAAGAAGATCTATGGCGACATGCAGGTGCTCGTGCACGAATCAGGTGGGATCGGCATTCCGTTGTTCCTGAGTTCACTCGATGCGCACACGTCGAAGCTCAAAGGGCTCGGCTCGATCCCGAACGCTGGCCTGATGGGCTACATGTTTGCGGAACACGTCTGGCTAGAGTCCTGACAAGGGCCGATTGCAGTCGCACGCCGCTGCTACGCGGCGTACCCTTTTCATTCAGGAGGCCTTTGTATGAAAGCCAACGCGCAACGACTCATCGCTGCGCGCCTCGGTTTCGCGCTGATCACACTGTTCCTGGTGTCGGCTATTGTGTTCACCATCACGGGCCTTTTGCCCGGCGACGCGGCGCAGCAGGCGCTCGGCCAGGCGGCCACGCCAGAACAGGTGGCCGCCTTGCGGCATCAGTTTGGTCTCGACCAGTCGGCCGTGCAGGGCTATTTCCAGTGGCTCGTGCACGCCGTGATCGGTAACTTCGGCACTTCGCTGTCAAACAACCTGCCTGTGCGCGAACTGATCGCCACGCGCTTGCCGAACTCGCTGGTACTGGCCGGACTGACGACGCTCGTGTCGGTGCCCATCGCCCTCACGATCGGCATCACCTCGGCGATGTTCCGCGGCTCGCTGCTCGACCGCGCGCTCAACGTGCTGACCCTGTCGACCGTCGCGGTGCCCGAGTTCCTGATCGCCACGATCGCCGTGTTGATCTTCGCGGTGAAGCTGCGCTGGCTGCCCGCGCTGTCGTATCTGTCCGACGTGTCGTCGTTCGGGGCGCTGCTGCGCATCTACGCGATGCCGGTGATGACGCTTTGCTGCGTGATCATCGCGCAGATGGCTCGCATGACGCGTGCGGCCGTGCTGGATCAGCTCAACGCGTCGTATGTCGAGATGGCCATCCTGAAGGGCGCATCGCCGATGCGCGTCGTGCTGCGCCATGTGCTGCCCAACACGATCGGGCCGATTGCCAACGCAGTCGCGCTGTCGCTGTCGTACCTGTTCGGCGGAGTGGTGATTGTCGAGTCGATTTTCAACTATCCCGGCCTTGCCAGCCTGATGGTCGATGCCGTCACGAACCGCGACATGCCGCTCGTGCAGGGCTGCGTGATGGTGTTCTGCGTGGCGTATCTGGGACTCGTGCTAATCGCCGACCTGTGTCAAATCGTATCCAACCCGAGGTTGCGTCAACGATGAACCGACCTGCCACCCAATCCCGTGCCGCTACCGCCCTTTACGCGGTTTCGGAGAACGACGCTCCGCAAGGCGACCCCAGCCCGCAGGAACCGTTGCCCCAAATCACCGCCAGGCGGCGCAGTGCGCTGCAACGTCTGGTCAGACGCTTCTCGGTGCTCGGCCTGCTCGGCCTCGTGATCGTGGTCTTCTGGCTCGCCGTCGCGTTTCTCGGACCGCTCGTCGCGCCGTACAAGGGCGGGGCGATCACATCGACAGAGGTTTTCGGCTCGTATAGCGCCGCGCATCTGCTCGGAACCGACTATCTGGGCCGCGATCTGTTGAGCCGCGTGCTGTACGGCACCCAGTACACGGTTGGCCTGGCGCTCGCGTCGGCGGTGCTCGCCAGCAGCATCGGTACATTCTTCGGACTGCTCGCCGCCGTGTCCGGACGCGGGGTCGACGAGGTCCTGAGCCGCCTGTTCGACGCGGTGATCTCGATTCCGAGCAAGGTGCTCGCGCTCGTCGTGGTCGCCGCGTTCGGCTCGTCGATTCCGATACTGCTGGGGGTTGCCGCATTTGCTTACATTCCCGGCGCGTTCCGCATCTCGCGCTCGCTCGCCGTCAACCTGATGACGCTCGAATACGTGCAGGTCGCGAGGGCGCGCGGCGAAGGGCTTCTCTACATCGCCCGCGTCGAAGTGCTGCCCAACATGATTCATCCGATGCTCGCCGACTTCGGCCTGCGCTTCGTGTTCATCGTGCTGCTGCTGAGCGGCCTGAGCTTCCTCGGCCTGGGCGTGCAGCCGCCCAACGCCGACTGGGGCTCGCTCGTGCGCGAGAACATCGGCGGTCTCTCGGAAGGTGCGCCGGCCGTGCTGATGCCAGCCATCGCGATTGCAACGCTGACCGTCGGCGTGAACCTCTTGATCGACAACCTGCGGCGCCGCGCTGGCCGTGGACAGGGAGCCGGGTGATGAACATGATCGAAGTGAAAGGCCTGCGCGTGGTCGCGGGCGCGGCGCCGGACCCCGTCGTCGAGATCGTGAAGGGTGTCGATTTCTCCGTGAAGAAGGGCGAGGTGCTCGCGCTGATCGGCGAGTCGGGTTCGGGCAAGACCACGATCGCGTTGTCGCTGCTCGGTCATGCACGCATGGGCTGTTCGATTGCGGGCGGATCGGTGCGCATCGGCGACGTCGAAATGCTGTCGCTCAATGCGCGCGGACGCCGCGCGCTTCGGGCACGCAAGGTGGCCTATGTGGCGCAGAGCGCGTCGGCGGGTTTCAATCCGTCGAGAACAATCATCGATCAGGTCACGGAACCCGCGCTGCTGCACAAGCTGATGACACCGGCTGCTGCACGCGCGAAGGCGGTCGCGCTGTTCCGTTCGCTGGCGTTGCCTTCGCCGGAGACGATCGGCGCGCGCTATCCGCATCAGGTGTCGGGCGGGCAGTTGCAGCGCGTGATGGCGGCCATGGCGCTGATCACCGATCCATCCGTCGTCGTGTTCGACGAACCGACGACTGCGCTCGACGTGACCACGCAGATCGAAGTGCTCGCGGCGTTCAAGAAGGTGATTCGCGAACTCGGCACGACCGCGGTGTACGTGTCGCACGACCTTGCCGTGGTCGCCCAGATGGCGGACCGCATCGTCGTGCTGAACGGCGGCGCCGTACGCGAGAACGGCACGACGGCGCAGGTGCTCGATGCGCCTGCCGACGCCTACACGCGCCAGTTACTGGCCGCGACGCGACGGTCGGAACCGGAGATCGCTGCGGCACCCAACGAAGCGGAACCGCCGATCCTCGAAATCCGCGGGCTGCACGCGGGCTACGGGCGCATGGGCCGTGATGGCATTCCGGCCGTGTGCGTGCTCGACGATGTGAGTCTGACGATCCCGCGCGGCTCCGCGCTCGGTGTGATCGGCGAGTCGGGCTCAGGCAAAACGACGCTCGCGCGGGTGGTCGCTGGTCTGGTCGAACGGGCGCGCGGTGAAGTGCTGCTTGACGGCTTGCCGCTGCCGTCGAAGCTGTCCGATCGCACGCTGGATCAATTCCGGCGCGTGCAGATCGTGTTCCAGAATGCCGACACGGCGCTCAACCCGAGCCGCACGATCGCCGACATCCTCGCCCGGCCAATGAACTTCTATCACGGCCTGCGCGGTGCGGCGGCGCAAAAACGCATGTTCGAACTGCTGGATCTGGTGAAACTGCCGGCAGCTATCGCGAAGCGCCAGCCGGGCGGGCTGTCGGGCGGGCAGAAGCAGCGCGTGAACCTGGCGCGGGCGCTCGCCGCCGATCCCGCGCTGATCCTGTGCGATGAGGTCACTTCGGCGCTGGATACGGTCGTCGGCGCAGCAGTGCTCGATCTGCTCGCGGAACTGCGGCGCGAACTGGGCGTGTCGTATATGTTCATCAGCCACGATATCTCCACTGTGCGCGCGGTCTGTGACGAAGTGATCGTGCTCTACGCCGGACGGCGCGTGGAAGCGGGTCAGCGGGACGTTCTCGCGGCGCCGCCCTATCACCCGTACACCGGCCTGATGGTCGACTCGGTCCCGGCATTGCAACCCGGCTGGCTCGATGCGCGGCGCGCGCTCACGCTTGCCCAACTACCGGCAATGGGACCGTCGAGCGAGGACAATGCGCTGTGCAGCTTCCGCTCGCGCTGCCGGATGCGCATCGACGGCCAGTGCAATCTCACGCCGCCGCCGTTAAAAAAGCTGCCATCCGGCGCAGAGATTCTTTGTCACCACTCGGCTGCGGAACTCAGCCGCATGCAGACCACCGGCACGGTAGCCGCATGAGTGCGCGCTTTGCAAGCAGGGCGCAGACGGGCCGAAAGACCGTTGCGACTTCGCGCTCCCATTCCCCTTTCGGCGGATACAAGCGCTCAGGAAGTGGGCGCCAACACGGAATAAAAGGCATCGGCGGGTGTCTGGAAAGCGAAGCAATGCTTGGCTTCCTGGCCCCGAGGCCGAGTGCCTCCAGTACTGCGTTCCAGCTTTTCAACGAAATCATCGCGCAACGCGCAGGAGCAAAAAAATGACCGTGGCCCTCGTGCTACATCGCGCCGACGGCGCGCCCCTTTCAACCTCGTTCCGCAGGGCGGCGTTCGGCAATGACGACCCCTTTGCGCGATGTCGCGAAATCGCCTGGGAAGGACCGGACTCGATGATCGCGGGTCGGGCCAGCTGTATCGGTGAGTTTGACGTGGCGAGCTTTCCCCACATCGAAACCATCGTGGTGGTGGAGGGAGAGCTCACTCTGGAAGCAGCCGGAGAGGCGCCGATGGTGCTGGGTCCGCAAGCGGGTGCTGTCATCGGGGCGGGTACGGCGCTGCGCGTGCTGGCCGAATCCCGCGTGCGTTTCGTGTTTTGCGCGGCTGCTTGCGACAAACCGACGAAGCGCGGCCTCGTGCCCCTGCGCGCCGACGCCAACTTCAAGCCGTCCGCTTCGCTACCAGCGGAGGTGCTGCTGGGCCCGGTCCCGCAATGCCGTAGCGACAATGTCTTCACCGACGACGGCGCGGTGTACCTCGCGGGCACGTGGGATTCGACGCCCTACCACCGGATCGTTCGCGCGCATCGCGTGAACGAGTTCATGCATCTTATCGCCGGCAGCGTGCGGTTCGCTGCGCCTGATGGCAGCGTGCTGTCGCTAGCCGCCGGCGACGCGCTTTTCGTACCCCAGGGTGCACCGATTGGGTGGGAAAGCAGCGATCGCGTCGCCAAATTCTACGTTACTCAAAACGTTCAGACTTCAATCGAGCGAGAGTAATCATGTCTCCTCCGTTGCGCCACATACAAACTTCACCCATGTTGCCGGCCGGGGCTGACGTGGTCGTGATCGGGGGCGGCATCATCGGCATCTTCGCCGCCTACTACCTGGCCCAGCGCGGGATTTCAGTCGCCGTGGTCGAGAAGGGGAGGATTGGCGGCGAACAGTCGAGCCGCAACTGGGGCTGGTGCCGACAGCAGAACCGCGATGCTCGCGAATTGCCGATGGCGAGCAAGAGCCTTGATCTGTGGGAACGATTTGCCGCGGAAACCGGTGAAGACACTGGCTTTCATCGCTGTGGGCTGTTGTATCTCAGTAACGACGAGGCGGAGCTGTCCCGTTGGTCCAGTTGGGGCGACTTTGCGAAGACCGCCGGAGTGAGAACCTACATGCTCGATAGCCGGCAAGCCACCCAGCGGGGACAGGCGACCGGCCGCGCCTGGAAAGGCGGGGTCTTCTCGCCCAGCGATGGCACAGCCGATCCTGGAAAGGCGGCGCCGGCGGTGGCAGCTGCGCTCATGAAGCTCGGTGGCAGTGTCCACCAGCAGTGCGCGGCCCGCGGCATCGAGTTGGAGGGCGGGCGGGTCAGCGGCGTCGTCACGGAAGCCGGGGTCATCAAGACCAGGACGGCTGTGCTTGCCGGTGGCGCCTGGGCGTCTTCGTTCTGCCGCCAGCTCGGCATCCGTTTTCCCCAGGCCTCGATCCGCCAATCCATCCTTAGTGTGTCCCCTTTGGAACATCGCTTGCCAGATGCTCTGTTCACCACGGGCGTGTCCGTTACGCGCCGCAACGACGGACGCTACGCACTGGCCATCAGCGGCCGCGCGCGCGTGGACGTGACGGCACAGTTTATGCGATTCGCCCCACAATTCGTGCCCATGTTCGCCAAGCGCTGGCGCAGCCTTCTTCCGGGAGGCCTTGAGGGCATTCGTGGTGGCCACGAAACGCTGAAGCGGTGGCGGCTCGATGCGCCGACTCCCATGGAGCGGGTGCGCATTCTGGATCCGAAGCCCGATCTGCCGACGATCAAGGAGACTCATCGACGCGCCGTCGAACTGCTGCCAGAACTGCGCCAAGCGAAGATCACGCACGCGTGGGCTGGCTTCGTCGACAGCACGCCGGACGGTGTTCCCGGTATCGGGGAAGTGCCGGGCATGCCCGGATTGATTTTGGCAGCAGGCTTTTCCGGACACGGTTTTGGCATCGGCCCCGGCGCGGGCCACCTGATCGCGGACCTTGCCACCGGTGCGGAGCCGATCGTCGACCCCGTACCGTATCAGCCCAGCCGATTCGCAGATTCCGCATGGGGCAAGGTCGCTGATTTTTAGGTAGCACCCAGACGCGTTGGAGGGTCGAACCCCTAGAGTAGCCAGTAAACCCCGGAGGCGCTCCCTGGAAACAACCATGAATGATCAGGGCAGCGAACTGAAAGGTACGCTGCTCGTCCGGGGCCGCTAGGAACCCCATTGCCATGCGCGCAGGCCGCGGACCCAGTACAACCTCACGTCTTATCCAATGACATCACACTTTACGAGTCGAATCAAACCATGCTTACAATTGCCGTGATTCACACCGGACCGGTCGCGGCCCAGCCGATCAAGGAGCAAATCAGCGAGCAAATCCCTGGCGCGCGTGTTATCAACATCATCGACGACAGCCTGCTCAATGACGTTCGTGCAGCCGGCCATCTGACTCCGGAAGTTGCAAGTCGGATCTATTCGTACATGGCCAATGCGCAGGCTATGCGCGTCGATATCATCCTGACCGCCTGTTCGTCCGTGGGCGAAGCCGCTGACTCCGTGCGCAACTTCATTAGCACCCCAATCGTGAAAATCGATGAAGCGATGGCAGAAGATGCGAGTTCCATTGGTCATCGCATCGGGGTGGTCGCGACTGTGTCGACCACGCTAGAGCCGACCGTTCGGCTGATTAAAAAGAAGGCCGGCGAAATCGGTCGCACCGTTGAAGTTACCGAGCGGATTGCCGAGGGTGCTTTCGAGGCTCTCCTCAGTGGGGACGGCGCGCGACACGACGAAATCCTCAAGAGCACTATCTCGACCCTGGCGGAGCAGGTTGACGTGGTCGTGTTGGCGCAGGTCTCGATGGCTCGGCTCCTGCCCCAGTTGGAGGGCGTACGCGTACCCGTGCTCTCTAGCCTGCATAGCGGTGTCGCTGCTCTGAAAAGCGCGCTCGATAACGTGCTTTAGGCACGAGGCAACGGAAGTTCCTTCGAAGCAGTCGATTTGCATCCGTTTTGAACCTTGCTTCGTGTTTTCAATCGGTTGGGGCTCCAGATAACGTAGTTGAAATTCTTCGGCGCATTGGAATGCAACAGCAACGAACGTGATTTGCACGTGGAGCGGCGTCGATAGCCATCTGCCCGACGCCGTCACCGTCCGCTGACCGCGCACCCGGTGTAGCTTCGCTCGCAGGCAGTCCATGCCTGCGGGCTTTTTTTGACATCCCAGCGTGGGTGCACTCACGCAAATGCAAGTTCAGTCATAAGAGGCATAGACCCTACGATGCTATCGTCCCTTCGCGCACGCGTTGTTCTTGCATGCGTAGCGCTGGTAGTTTTCTCCGTCGTCTCCAGTACTGCCATCGACTATTCGATAGCGGAGGCAAGCATGGGCGCTGCGATCGACCACGACCTGACGTCGTCCGCCAGCGATCACTCGGCCGCAATCGGCGAGTGGATCGCTGGAAAAACCCGGATGGTCTCATCGCTCCAGGATGTTGTGCTGGCGGGTGAGCCGGGGCCCATGCTTAAACAGATTGCCGTCGCAGGTGGATTCTTTGACGTCGGTGTCGGCTACCCGGACAGAACGGCAAAATTCACCGACTGGCCGAACATTCCTTCCAGCTACGATCCGACTAGCCGCCCTTGGTACAAAAGCGCCGTGCAGGCGGGCAAACCGGTTACTTTTCCATACGTCAGCACGAGCGGGGCGTTGTTGGTAGCTTTGGCAGTTCCTGTGATACGTGACGGCGTGTTGAAGGCTGTGCTGGTGGGCGATGTCGCATTGGACAGCGTGGTGGAGAACGTGAAGTCGATTCATCCGACACCGGCAAGTTTCGGCATGCTGATCGACCGCGGCGGCCGCGTTATTGCGCATCCAGATCCAAAGCTGCGGTTCAAACCGGTCACTGACATTGCGGCCGATTTCGCTAGAGTCACGACCGCGTCGGCTGGCGCGAGGACCGCACCGATGAAACTGGCGGTCGATGGAAAGAGGAAGTTGATACGCGCACAGGAAGTGCCAGGGACGGATTGGGACATCGTGGTGGTCCTCGACGAGTCCGAGGCGACTGCTGGAACGCGTTCGCTATTGAGTGCGTCATTGGTGTCTCTCATTGTTATCGTCGGCATCGCATCCGTTATAGGGGCCGCCATTACCACGACCGCCTTCCGCCGCCTTGGACACGTCAGCCAGGCAATGACTGCGATCGGCTCGGGCACGGGCGACCTGACGCAGCGCCTGCCGGACGAGGGCAGGGACGAAGTGGCCAACATCGCGCGTTCGTTCAACCGGTTCGTCGCCCGACTTCAAAGTGTGATGTTAGAGATCCGTGGCGCCAGCGAATTGGTGCGTGCCGCCGCAAACGAGATTGCCGCGGCGAGCCACGACCTGTCGTCCCGTACTGAGTCGGCGGCGGCGAGCCTCCAGCAGACGGCGGCATCGATGGACCAGATCTCCGGGACGGTCGACCAGTCGGCCGCGGCGGCCCGCGAGGCCGACGAGCGATCGGGTATCGCGACGCAAATCGCTTCGCGCGGTGGCGAGATTGTGTCTGATGCGGTCGGCACAATGGGAGAGATCGAGGAAGCGTCCGGCCGGATCGGTGCGATCATTAGTGTAATCGACGGCATAGCATTCCAGACTAACATCCTCGCGCTCAATGCTGCTGTGGAAGCCGCGCGTGCGGGGGAGCAAGGTCGGGGCTTTGCAGTCGTCGCACATGAGGTCCGTAGCCTGGCGCAGCGCAGCGCGCAGGCTGCGCGCGAAGTGAAGCAACTGGTGGAGGCAACGGTCTCAAGCGTTGCTGCGGGATCGTTCCAGGTGCGTCAGGCAGGCGAGACGATGAGCGAGATCGTCGCCAATGCTGTCGATGTTCAATCGGTCATCGCCGGCATTGCCCGTGCAACGACCGAGCAGACACGCGGGATCCAGGAGGTCAACCTCGCGGTCATGCAACTCGATGGAATGGTCCAGCAGAACGCGGCACTCGTTGAACAGTCGGCGGCGTCGGCGACCTCCTTGCAGGCACAGGCAAGCTCGTTGGCCTTTACCATTGGGCAATTCAAGGTTGAGTAATATCGCGGCGCCCGACGGACAATCACGGAATTTTTCTCGTATTCTGCCCCACTTGCGATGCATGGCGGCCTCCGGCGCGGCACGGGGTCTGGAAATCTTCGCCCTTGTCCATAGCGCCGCGCGAAAAAAACTCTGTGCACGTCACGAAACGTTGACGATGCGGCGCACGTGGCGGAAAACCTCTTTTCCTATCGCATTGCACAGATTGCAATTGAAGGATTTTCTCGACGTGTGCAGCCGCAAGCGGTCTATTGTTTGTCCGCGGGATGCCTGCATGGGACCAGCTCAGGTCGGGCGACGATTGCGAGTATATGTTTGGGATCTGGAAGGCCGGCTGGGCGCGCTAATCGAAGGGCGCCGTCCGGCGAAAACAGCGTCCACACTATCATCGGCAAGCTGCCGGGAAGGGAGGTCGGCCGAATGAGCAAACACACCCAACGCAGATCACCAGTGTTATCTGAGCTCGATGCATTGTCCGTTCACCTTGAAGCCGTTCGAGAAGGGGAACGAAAGCGCATCGCAATGGAGATGCACGATGAGCTAGGACAACTGCTCACCGCTTTGAAAATTGAGGTGTTGCTTTTAAGGCAAAAACTATTGCCCGATTCGATTGCGGTGCAAAAGGCAGACGAGATAGGAAGGCTTGTGGAGACGAGCATGGGCGTTGTCCGTAGTGTGGTAAATCAAATACGGCCCGCTGCGTTGGACTTTGGGATCGTACCTGCACTCGAGTGGCTGGCGGACGACTTCAGCCGTCGCACCGAGATTTCATGTCGTCTCAGTTTGGTGGGCCCTGAACCATGTCTATCTGAAGTCCATACGGCAGGCATTTTTCGCATCGTCCAGGAGTCCTTGACGAATATCTCACGCCACGCGTCCGCGTCGCACGTGGAAATCAGGCTGACCACATCTGGTTCGAAAATTGAACTGGTCGTCAGAGACAACGGAAAAGGGTTCGATATGTTAGTGCGTCGCCTCGGGTCGTATGGACTGTTAGGGATGGCCGAGCGGGCGAGGATGATGGACGCGCACTTAAAAATCGAGAGCCGACCGGGAAACGGTTCCGTGGTGCAGTTGCGCGTTCAGGAAGATAGTCACAGTGCAGATGGTTAGTGCAGTTCAACCATTGCGGCCACGATCGTAACTGTCACGTATTTGCGCTTGCGGGATATCATGATCGCGTCGACACGCTGTGACGTCTCGCCACCTTCATGCTGCTCAAGGACGCGCCGGACCTGATGGGTTTGGACGGTGCGGATCTCGAGTCGCTTCTGGACCGCCAACTGGTCACGCTGGAACAACTCGCATCCGGCCAGCAACGCCCGCTCATTACCAACGACGGACACTTGCTCCTCAAGGCTGCCGCTCGTGTCCTGAACGACGCATGACGCTTGTCGCGTGATCCGTTCTGCAGTCAGCGAGTGTTGGAGCCTGATATCGCGGACTGGAAGTCCACGAAGATGCGCTGCGTCGCCTCAAAGACATGGAGCTATCCTGTTTCCTGTAGCGAGGTTGGCGAATTGTCCCTGCGACCCGAGTTACACGCGGGGGAATTGAGGTGACCTGACGATGGCCGCATCGACTGCCCGTTGCAGCCAGCCAGAGAAATTTCTGTGTGCGTTTAGGATCGCGAAAGCCGCGCATGCGTCGCTCGCGTTCACGTGTCGGTTGGTGGCTGTTTTCGGCCCGGTTGTTCAGTCTCGCTGCAGCTTTGACGAACACGTGCTTTACGTTCACAAGTTCCGGAATCTCGGCTTTTGCGGCCGGATGGCTGCGCAACTGATCGGTGACGATCTCGCGCGGCACCGGGCTGGAACGCAGCACACGCTTGAAGAAGCGTTTAGCTGCGGCTTTGTCGTGCCGCTTTTGAACAAGAATGTTGAGTTCGGCTCCATGTTCGTCATCGTCCGCAATGAGCAGGCGTGCGGCGGCAGGATTGATCATATCTTTCTCCCGTTCACGCGGGAGGGAAGCTCGCAACGAAAATTCGCCATCAATTGTGCGAATTCTCCGGCAGCCTGGCATGGTATACCGACCTCGCGCGCGTTCACCCGTTCGGCGACGCTTTTTCATGGCCTTGGGAAATCATTCATGGCTTCAGCGCGATTGCGCTGCCGCTCTGTGGGCCACGCCCCAGCCTTCGCAAAACCTTTGAACGAGAGCGGCTCGTTTCGACGACGAGACGGAGTTGGTCGGTGCGCGAAGGTCTGTTGCCAAGGTGGAGCCGACGCGTGAATGTCCGCAGGAAAGCGCAGGCGAATGGCTGCACGTGGCCGGACAGCGTCCGATGGCCGTCCGGCCGCGTCAGTCACACGTCGGTCTGCTCGGCCATCTCGAGCGCAACGACCGCTGACAAGCAACTTCCGCCACCTGCCATATTGCTTTCACACGCCGACTTCGCCGAGCAGAATTCGGGTGAAGTCAGTACGGAGTACGGGAACCCGCACCTATCGCTGGGGTCGGGCTTTCTGTTCGGGGGGGCTGTCGTCGATGCCGTTTGCCCGGCTGGTCGGACTCACGATTACTCGCTGCGGCCCGAAGTAAGGTTTGCATTGATCCACGATGCCACGTCGGTGACCGGAATGGCGCGATGTTGATTGAACGTCCCACTCTTGTCCCATGCGACACCGCGCCCTTGAGCAAAAGCCGCACGATACTTACGCATCATGTCGTGCGGGTCGCGCGCCAGTTCGTCCAGCAAATACTGCACGCTCCACTCCGAACGGCTGAAGGGGCGGCCGAGGGCCGCTTGCAGCTTGTCGGCGACCTCCCCGTAAGTCACGGTGTCGCCGGCTAGATACACGATCTCGTTCCGGATACGGGGTTTGGCGAACACGATCGCGGCAGTCAGCGCTCCGATATCATCGGGCGTCGTCAGCGTCACAGCGGTGTCGAGGCTGCCCAGGGCGTGGACTGCGTCGTTTTGCAGGTCAACAACACCGAAGTCCGGCTCAAACAGGTAGCTCATGAACATGCCGGTCGAGATGATGACCCACTCAGTCTGGTGCTGACTGCGCAGCAACTCGCGCACGTCCAACTGTGCGTCGAAGATGTCCTGTGGACTGCCGCGACCGATCACGTCAAAATCGACCCCGAACTGCCAGGGGAAGTACCTCGGGATTCGCGCCTGCAAGGCAGCCCGCGCCAACTTCATTGGCGTGTCGATGCCGGCTGCGTAGCCCGCGCTGCCGATTACCGAGTCATATCGCGCGAATATTACGGCGAGCTCATCGATGGAGCTCTTCACAAGATCGCCTACGACGATCTCGATCCCAAGATCTCGGATCTCCGCGATATCATGTCGCTTGCCTGGTGCACTGGACTCAACGGCACTTGCGCGCAGCAGCACGTTGATCTCCGCACCGTCCACGTCCTTCGCACGGCGCGCAAGATTGCGCAGCACCGGGAGCCCGAGTTCCCCGGCACCGAGCACGAGAATGTTTTGAGACGTAGCGTTAGGATCTGTTTGGTTCATCGTCTAGCCTACTAAGGAATGCGTTGCGGCAGTCTAGCAATGCATGGACGTGTATGAAAGAAGGCACATGCGTGATACTGGGAGCCGGGTAGTTGGATCGAGACGAACTTCTCCAATACTCGCAGACCGTGTGTGACGGCCTGAGAGACGATGATGATGGGTTGCGGCGAGAGGTGCTCGCACATGCCGGAAACCGTTGGTCACTCGGTGTCGTCCACACGCTCGGCGTGTATGGCAGACTGCGCTATGCAGAAATTGGCAGGCGCATGCACGGGGTTACTCAACGTATGTTGACGCGCACCTTACGACAGCTCGAGCGCGACGGCTTAGTGCTCCGTCATGATTTCGAAGAGACGCCCCCCAGAGTCGAGTACGAGCTGTCCGACACGGGCATGGACCTGCTCGTTCGTATGGTCCCGCTGTGGACCTGGATCGTCGAGAATGCGGACCGCTTCCGAGAAGCGAGGCAGAATTTCGACAGACAGCACCGCGACACAAACTCATAGCTTGCCGGGGTTTCGATGCGCTTAGGCGCGACCTTGATTGACATTGCTCGTCGAGATCATTTGACGCGCTTACAAAGCCCGAGAGACAAGGACAATCGCTCTGAGCATACGAGTGTGCAAACGACAGCGACGCATTGAGTGCGACAGTCTACTGCGCATCGAGGAGGTCCAGCCGAACTCTCGCACATTCTGATTCTGCCTCTCTGCGAATCCGGCTCCGCAGCATGGTGCGCCGATTGCAGCCGACATTCAGACCCGACGGGGCAACGTCGCCCGGTCTGCGCCAGGTTACGGTAGAACCGAATGGTGATGGGACCGTCGCCAGACGCCGATGAGCTGCGAAATCTATCAATAGTCAAGTGACTGTTTGTGAAGTCGACCGGCCATTCCAATGTCTAATCGTAGAAGCGTGCGAATGATGATCATGTAGCCGGCCTCCTCGCCGCGGTTGTGCGACGAGGGTTAAAGTCAGTTTGCGAAACGCACTTTGACCCTGCGGAGACCGACATGAACTATTGTGGCATGGACCTGCATTCGAACAACTGCGTCGTTATCGTCAGCGACGATAACGACCGCATCGTGTACCAGAAACGCCTGCCGAACGAGCTCGCGCAGCTTGCGGCAGCCTTTGAACCGTACCGGAACGAACTGGGGTGTGGTCGTCGAGAGTACTTACAACTGGTACTGGCTGGTGGATGGACTGATGGATTCAGGTTACCGGGTACACCTGGCCCATCCCGCTGCCATCAGGAAATACGACGGACTTAAACACAGCGGAGATTTCGCCGATGCGGCCTATCTGGCGCAGTTGCTGAGGCTCGGCGTGCTGCCCGAGGGCGATGTCTATCCGCGCGAGGAACGCGGGGCACGCGACCTGGCACGCAAGCGCATGCAACTGGTGCGCTATCGCACAGCACAGATCCTTTCGATCGAGGGCATCCTGATGCGGCAGACAGGGAGCAGAATAAATGGCGAGGCAGTCAAACGCCTGACGGCCAGTCAGATCGATGAATTTGCACTGGCGCCCGATGTCGCGCTGGCTCTGGAGGCCAACCGCGCGGTCAGCCAGGCGCTGGGGCAGCAGATCGAAGCGCTGGAGAAGCGATTGAAGGAACGCGTAAGTCTGCGTGCCGAGTACCACCTGCTCAGGACGGTGCCGGGCATCGGCGACACGCTCGCGACCACGATCATGCTCGAGAGCGGATCGATCAGCCGCTTTACCCAGGTCGGCAACTTCAGTTCCTACTGTCGCTGCGTTGACAGTCTGAGGGAGAGTAACGGCAAGAAGAAAGGCGAAGGCAATACCACGAACGGCAACAAGTATCTCGCGTGGGCGTTTGTCGAGGCAGCGAACTTCGCGATGCGTTACTGCCCGCAGGCCAAAAGCTTTTACGATCGCAAGAAGAGCAGGACGAACCGCGTCCTGGCGATCAAGGCACTGGCACACAAGCTTGCGCGGGCGTGCTACCACATGCTGCGAGACCAGAAGCCCTTCGATGTACACCTGTGTTTCGGGTAACGGTTTGGCCAGGGGCGTGAGCCAGGTGAAGGGACTGGTGTGAATCCACCCGAATGATTTGGACGCCGCCCTTGCGCCATCCGAACGCATGCAGAACGCTGAATCGCCCAGGCCGTGAGCCATCAAAGGACTGGCGTCGTCGTCATGGCGATAGCCACAGGGAATGCAAATACCCCATGGACACGGACTGGCACCAAAGTTTCTCTGGGGCGGGAACTCCCGCCAGGGCCAGTCGTGAAGCATTGCGACAGGCTTGATCCCGACGGGTGTCTGGTGCGATTCGGTTCGCAACCAACGAGTGAGAAAACGGGTGCGGCTAGTGTTTGCACGAATGCAGATGGCGCGCTGACGTCGCTGTGAATTGACGCAACTGTTTGCGACGTACTTCTTTTACCCTTGACTCCTGCCGGCTAATGGGTGTCCCTTCATTCACCGACAACGGACCATCAACTGAAGGGTCTCCTCAGAGCTTGGACTGCCGACACGTCTGCCCAGACAGACTGCGGAACATGGCGGCGATGCCACGTTTCATCCAACGGCATTGATAACACCTGAACATCAATGCTTAAAAAAAATGCACTTATCGCGTAGGTCCTTTTGCGTGAGTATCTGTACTCAAGATTCCAGCGACATTGGGACGAAAGTAAAACGCATCGGAGACACAACTATGCACACCATACTGCGCAACTTGCGCGGCTAACGCGCTGCAAGACATTCCTGCAACGCGCCTTGTTGGGCCGTACAGTTTCGCGGTCCAGCCGATTCAGGCATCGGACAACATAAAGCACGGTAGAGCCCCTCCAACGCGAACCCCAATGGCGTTACGGCGGCGTTTCACACCTATCGCTTACGACCGAAGCGCGTCAGCGTCCATTCGGCACCGCCGATCGGCCTGTTCCTTTTCTATCGCAATGACCTTGAGGAGACAATTCCATGCAAATCACCGGTATGTTGCACGGCGCACGCCTGTTGCAATTCGTCGGATTCCCGGCGAGTGAGATCCTCGGCCCCAGCGCCAGCGAGGAGGAAATCAAGACCTTGATCGACCGTCATCGCCAGATATTCATC
>DASVNP010000404.1:0-19677 GCA_036383775.1 Paraburkholderia sp.
CGTCGTCCGAACTGCCGCTGTGAACCTGGGAACCTGACAATGGAAAATAAATCACATGCTTTCTGGGCCGGGCTCTTCACAGTCGTCTTGCTGGTTGCCATCGCAATGGCGGCTTTTCTGTTCAACGTCGACCGTTCCGTGCGGGTGCCTTACGACCTGATTGCGCGCACCAACGTGACGGGTCTTTTTACCGACGCGGCGGTGCGTTATCGCGGGCTCGACGTCGGCAAGGTGCAGTCGATCAAATTCGATCCGAGTCACCCGGGGCAGATTCTGATCCGCATCCTCGTCGATACGCACGCGCCGATCACCCGTTCGACTTTCGGCAGCCTGGGGTTCCAGGGCGTGACGGGTATTGCCTTCATCCAGCTCGACGATAGCGGGCGCGATCTGTCGCCGCTGCCGTCGTCGGCAAAAAACGTCGCGCAGCTGCCGATGCGTCCCGGCTTGCTCGATCAGCTGCAGCGGCGTGGCGAGGTGCTGTTGAGCAAACTCGAGAAAGTCACGGACGACGTCGACAATCTGTTGTCGCCGGAAATGACTGCGCAATTGCAAAGCACCGCGACGAGTCTTCAGAAGGCGGCGGACGGCGTCGCCGCGCTGACCCAGCAGTTGGGGCCGGCAGTCGGCAAGCTGCCCGGCACGATCGACCAGCTGGATCGAACATTGGCGTCGACCAACCAGCTGATCACCGCGCTGGGCCGCCCGGACGGTCCGTTCGAGACCAACCTGAACAAGGTCGGCACGGCGGCGCAGCAGGCCGGCGACGCGCTGACGACGATGAACGGCTCATTGCAGGAACTGTCGTCGAAGGTGGGCTACGACACCTTGCCGCGCGTGAACTCGCTGGCTGAAGACGTGCGCTCCGCGGCCCGCTCGGTGGATCGCGCGGCCGACACGTTCAGCACCAATCCGCGCAGCGTGCTGTTCGGCGCGCCGGGTGCGGCGCCCGGCCCAGGCGAGGCCGGCTTCAAGTGGCCCGCCGCCGCTGCCCGATGACTGGAAGGTTTGAAGAAAGGAAGATTGTCATGTCACGCTCGATTCACCGACTGTGGTCCTCCAGCGCCGCGCTCGCGGTGCTGCTCGCGTTCGGCATGCTGGCCGCGGGCTGCGCCGGCACGCCCGCGGCGCTCTCGGACATCCGCTACGACTTCGGGCCGCCGAAACCGGCAGCGTCCGCCGGCGCGATGCCGGCTGTGAAGGTGCTCGACGTGAGCGCGCCCGACGTGCTCGAGTCCGACAAGCTGAGGTACCGGCTCAGCTACGCCGACGCGCAGCAAACAGCGGCTTACGCGAACAGCCACTGGATCATGGCGCCGTCGCAGTTGCTGACGCAACGCCTGCGCGGCGCGCTCAGTTCGCGCGGCACCGTGCTCACGGGTGCCGACGGCGTGGCCGCGCCGATGCTGAAAGTCGATCTGAGCGAGTTCGAACAGGTCTTCGACAGCCAGTCCGAGAGTCACGGCGCGATCACCGCGCGCGCCACGCTCACGCAGAGCGGCAAGGTGATCGGCCAGCGCACGTTCATCGCGCGCGCGCCGGCCAGTTCGGCGGATGCCGCCGGCGGCGCGCAGGCGCTCGCCACCGCCAGCGACGACCTGGTCGCGCAGATCGTCGCGTGGCTCGGCGTCCAGGCGCTGGTCGCCGCGCAATGACCGGCCCGCAGCGCATGCAACGGGGCGCTGCATGAGCGAAAAACCCTGGCTGCGCCGTCCGTCGGCGCTTGCCCGGCAGGCGCTGGTGCTGTATTCGGCGTTGATCGTCTACGGTTCGTGGTATCCGTTTTCAGGCTGGCGTTCGCTTGGCCTCGCGCCTTTCGCGTATCTGTTCGATCCCATGCCGCAATATCTGACCGCGTTCGACGTGGTCACGAATGTGCTCGGCTATATGCCGTTCGGCGCGCTGATGGTGCTCGCGGTCTATCCGCGCTGGCGCGGCACGCTGGCGGTCGCATTGGCCTTCGTGCTGGGCGGACTGCTGTCGGGCACGATGGAGGCCGTGCAAACCTATCTGCCGACGCGCGTCGCCTCCAACCTCGATCTCGCCGCCAATACACTCGGCGCGCTGCTCGGCGCGGCGATCATGTCGCCCGCCACCGGCGCGCTGCTTGATCGCGGCTTGCTGCGGCGTCTGCGGCTCGTGTGGTTCGAGCGTGATCGCGCGGCGCTCGCGTGTCTCATCGGCGCCTGGCCGTTCGCAACGATGTACCCGGCGCCACGCCTGTTCGGACTCGGCAACTGGCCGCGCGAGTTATGGCTGCATTTCGATTCGACCACGCAGGAGGCGTTGCTCGCGTGGATGCCGCCGGGCTGGCACGTCGGCACATGGCCGGCGCTCGCCGCCGCCTGGTTGCCCGACGATAGGTGGGAAGCGGTGATCACCACGCTCAACCTGTTCGGCGCGCTCGCGCTGGCATCGTTGTCGGTGCGCCGTCATGCGCCGCGCGTGCGCCTGCTGCTCCTGTTTATCGTCGTGACCCTGTGCGTCAAAGCGGGGGCGACGTTTCTGCAGTCGCAGTCCGGTCTCGCGTTCGACTGGGCGACGCCCGGCGCGCTCGCGGGACTCATAGCCGGCACCGCCGCCGCACTGCTCGCGCTGCCCTTGCGGCGCCGCTTGCGGGCGGCGTTGGCGGGCGGTGCGCTGGTGGTCGCGCTCGTGTTCGTCAATCTGCTGCCGGTGAATCCGTATTTCGATGTCGTGCTGGCCGACTGGCGGCAAGGGCGTTATCTGCATTTCAACGGTCTGGCGCACTGGCTCGCGTGGGTCTGGCCGTACGCGGCGCTGGTGTGGCTCGCGTTTGTCGTCGAACAGGCGTGGCTCAGGCGGCGCATGCAGCGTGCTTGAGGTGTTCATGAAGTGCGTATGAGGCACGCCTGATCCACGCAGCAGGCGTGCGCGGCGTCAGCGACTGCCAGCCCTGCTCGCTATAATCATTCGCACAACAGGCGGGTGCCGCCTGCGCTTTCTGCGCCGTTCCACACACTGACAGTTTCGCCCCCGACACCATGGACTCTTTCTACAAGCACCACGTTTTCTTCTGCCTCAATCAGCGCGAACCCGGCGCCGAGCGCCCGAGTTGCGCGAACTGCAACGCGCAGCAAATGCAGGAGTACGCGAAAAAGCGCGTCAAGCAACTCGGCCTTGCGGGCCCGGGCCAGGTGCGCATCAACAAGGCCGGCTGTCTGGACCGCTGCGAGCAGGGTCCGACGGTTGTCATCTATCCGGAAGGCGTCTGGTACACGTATGTCGATGAGAGCGATATCGACGAAATCGTCGACTCGCACCTCGTGAACGGCAAGATTGTCGAGCGTCTGAAAATCGATCAATAAACGCCGCCATGAACGTACATACGAAGAAATATCTGATCGACGGCCCGGTCGGCAAAATCGAGGTCGCGCTGGATCTGCCCGACGCGATGCGCGAGAACGGCGCCGCGCCGCGTGGCATTGCGCTCGTCGCGCATCCGCATCCGCTGTTCGGCGGCACGATGGACAACAAGGTCGCGCAGACGCTCGCGCGCACCCTCGTGCAGTTGAACTACGTAACTTATCGCTCGAATTTTCGCGGCGTCGGCCAAACGCAAGGTGAGCACGACGCGGGCATCGGCGAGCGCGACGATCTGCGCGCCGTGCTCGATCACATGCGGGCCGAGGCCGGTCAGAGTGATCTGCCCCTCGTGCTGGCCGGGTTTTCGTTCGGCACGTTCGTGCTGTCGCACGTGGCCGCAAAGCTGCGCGAAGAAGGTCAGGAGGTTGAGCGCATGGTGCTGGTCGGCACCGCGGCGAGCCGCTGGGAGGTGGCGCCCGTGCCGGAAAACACGCTCGTGATTCACGGTGAAACCGACGAGACGGTTCCCATTCAGTCCGTTTACGACTGGGCGCGACCGCAGGAATTGCCGGTTGTCGTGATTCCGGGGGCAGAACATTTCCTGCATCGCAAGCTGCACGTTCTGAAGCGGATCATCGTCGACGCGTGGCGGTGATCGACATGCTGCGTGTGTTTTTTGCGGTACAGGTACGCACAAACGCAAATTAATCGCCTCCTTTTGCGCGAGGTTGCCGGTGGAGCGCGCGTATAATGAGCGCTCTTTTTTGGGCGCAGCGCCGCCCATCCGGCAGTTCGCGCGACGCGTAGCGGCTTTGCGCGCGCAGCGGTGCCGGGTGCAGGGCGCGCTGCGTGAACCGATCGCGTGGCCGGAAGTCCAACGGGCGCCGCGCCGTTTTTTTACGGTTAGACGCTCGCCGACCGGCTCTTCCAATCTATGCGCCCTGCGCGCGATGTTCATTTCTGCACGAATCGACCCTATGCGTTTCTCCACCTCCGGCCGCACGTCATTCCCTTCAGTTGCTTCCTTCGTTCCTTCTTCGCTTAGCCGTGCCGTGACGCTCGGCGTTGTGCTGCCGGCCACGCTCGTCGCCAGCACGGCGTTCGCGCAAGTGCCGCCGCCGGCGGTGAACGCGCGTTCGTGGGTTCTCGTCGACGCTACCAGCAATCAGGTGCTCGCTTCGGGCAATCCCGACGAGCGTGTGGAACCGGCGTCGCTGACCAAGCTGATGACGGCGTATCTCGTCTTCGAAGCACTGCAGACGAAGAAGATCACGATGGACCAGACGGTGATGCCGAGCGAAGCGGTGCGCCGCGTGCGCACCGACGAATCGCGCATGTTCATCGAAGCGAACAAGCCCGTGACCGTGCACGATCTGGTGTACGGCATGATCATTCAGTCGGGCAACGACGCGGCGATCGCGCTGGCCGAGCTGGTCGGCGGCAGCGAGGCGCAGTTCGTCAACATGATGAACACCGAAGCGCAGAAACTCGGCATGACGCACACGCATTTTGCCGACGTGAACGGCATGCCGGATGCGCAGCACTACACCACTGCGGGCGACCTCGCGATCCTGTCGGCCCGTTTGATCCGCGACTTCCCTGACTACTACAACATCTTCTCGGTCAAGGAATTCACGTACAACAAGATCAAGCAGCCGAACCGCAACCGTCTGCTGTGGATCGATCCGACCGTCGACGGCCTGAAGACCGGTCACACGCAAGCTGCCGGCTACTGCCTGATCGCGAGCGCGAAGCGTTCGCTGCCGGGCACGGCCGACGGCTCGCGCCGTCTCGTCTCGGTCATGATGGGCGAGGTCAAGGAACACGACCGCGTGCAGGACAGCCTGAAGATGCTGAACTACGGCTACACCGCGTACGACACGGTGCGTCTGTACAAGGCGAATCAGGTAGTGGGCACGCCGCGCGTCTACAAGGGTGCGCAGGACACCGTGCAGATCGGTGTGAAGGGCGACCAGTACATCACCGTGCCGAAGGGCATGGGCGACAAGGTGAAGCCGCAGATCGAGCAGATCGATCCGCTGATCGCGCCGATCGCGAACGGTCAGCAGGTCGGTACGGCCAAGCTGGTGGCCGACGGCAAGGTGCTGGCGCAGTTCCCGATCGTGGCCTTGCAGGCGGTGCCGCAAGCCGGTGTGGTCGGCCGCGTGTGGGACTCGCTCATGCTGATGTTCAACAAGAAGAAGTAAGAGCCCGACCGCGATGACCGTTGTTGCCGATGTATCTCCCGATCCGATTGTCTATCTGAACGGCGAACTGGTGCCGTTGTCCGAAGCGCGTGTGCCGGTTCTCGACCGCGGTTTTATTTTCGGCGACGGCATTTACGAAGTCGCACCGCTGTACGTCCAGGCCGGCGGCCGCCGTACGGCGTTCCGCTTCAGGCAGCATCTGGCGCGGCTCGCGCGGTCGGTCGGCAAGATCGGCATCGCCAATCCGTTCGACGACGCCGGCTGGCGCGCGCTGATCGAGCGCGTGGTCGCAGCCAACGAGGTGGACGGCGGTTTGCGTGACGATCAGGACGCGATTGCCTATATTCAGGTAACGCGCGGTGTCGCGAAGCGCGCTCACGCGTTTCCGGCCGGCATCCAGCCGACCGTGTTCGTGATGGTCACGCCGCTCACCCTGCCGGACGCCGCGCAACGCGCGCAAGGCGTGCGGTGTGTGACTGCGGAAGATCGCCGCTGGCTTAATTGCGACATCAAGTCGGTATCGCTACTCGGCAACGTGCTGATGGCGCAATACGCGGCGGAAAACGACGCGTTCGAAACGATCCAGTTGCGCGACGGCATGTTGACCGAAGGTTCGTCGTCGAATGTGTGGGTGGTGAAGGGCGGCGTGTTGTCCGCGCCGCCGCGCAGCCATAAGATCCTCGAAGGGATTCGCTACGGCCTGATCGAAGAGCTGACGGCTGAATGCGGCATCCGTTTCGAGGCGCGCGACATTACCGAGGCGGAGTTGCGTGCGGCGGACGAAATCATCGTCAGTTCCGCCACCAAGGAAGTGCTGCCGGTCACGCAGCTCGACGGCCAGCCGGTCGGCGAGGGCAAGCCCGGCGAGGTCTTCGCGGCGCTGTACGCGGCGTACCAGCGAGCCAAGACCGAGGAAGCGCAAGAGGCGCAGCAAGGAGTAGAGAATGAATCCCGCGAACGAGTCACTGCTTGAATTTCCCTGCGATTTCCCGATCAAGATCATGGGCAAATCGCACCCCGAATTTGCCGAGACGATTGTCTCGGTGGTCCGCCAGTTCGACAACGGCGTCGACGCATCGCGCGTCGAAATCCGGCCGTCCAGCGGCGGCAACTATACGGGCCTGACGGTCACGGTGCGTGCCACGAGCCGTGAGCAACTCGACGATATCTATCGCGCGCTCACCGGCCACCCGATGGTCAAAGTGGTGCTGTAAAGCGTCGCCCGGCACCCTGCTATTACGGCGTGGCGCGCAACGCGTCCACCGCCAGATCGGCGCTTGCGGCGGGACCTGCTTCGCAAGCCTGATCGAACAGCAGTTTGAAGCGTCCCACCTCTTCGAACACCCAGTCGCGGAACGCCTTGACACGGGCGGTTTCGAGCATCTGCGGCGGGCAGATGAAGTAGTACTGCCACGGGCTCGGTCCATCCACATCGAATAGCCGCACGAGGCGGCCCGCCGCGATCTCGTGCATGGCCAGCGAGCGGCGCGTGAGCGCGACCCCCTGGCCGTCAATCGCCGCTTGCAGCAGATTCGACGAATCTTGATACAGCACGCCTCGCTTCGGCTCGGGCCAGTCGGTCAGGCCGGCGGCGTCGAACCAGGGGCGCCACAATTCGTCGTCGGAGCGCAGCAGTTGGACTTTGGCCAGATCGGCCGGTGTGCGTGGGAGCTTGCCGCCGTTGAAGTTCGGTGAGCAGGCGGGAAAGAAAATCTCCTCCAGCAGCAGCTCCGAATGCAGTCCCGGGTATTTGCCGAAGCCGAAACGGACCGCCACGTCCACGTCATCGCGCGCGAAATCCGTGAGTGCGTTGGTGGACAGCAGCTCCAGATCCCATTGCGGATGTGCCTCGATAAAGCTGCCGAGGCGCGGCGTCACCCAGCGCGCCGCAAACGACGACAACATTGACACCACCAGACGCCGCTCGCGGTCGCCGGCACGGATTTCGCGGGTGGCGTCGGCGAGCGCCATCAACGCGGCCCGCACATGCGAGGCGTACCGCCGGCCGGTTTCCGTGAGCCGCACGCGCTTGCCGTCGCGGGCGAACAGCGAGATGCCCAGTTCGGCCTCGAGGGCGCGAATCTGGTGGCTGACAGCGCCGTGGGTGACGAACAGTTCGTCGGCGGCGCGCGAAAAGCTCTCGTGACGGGCGGCGGCTTCAAACGCCTTGATTGCGTTCAGCGCGGGGAGTTGCCGGAGGTCCATCGCAATTTATCTCACATAGAGGTGAAATTTGATCGTTTTGCTTGAGCCCTTGTTACGCCTAGGATTGTAGTCATGAAACGACCTTTGACGAGGGCAACATGCGAGAAATTTACTCTAGTATTGCGCTGGAACTCCGTAGTGGCGAAACGCTTCCGATGAAGGTGGCGCGCAGCACCAAGCTCGTGGTGCATGGCGGTGCGGTCTGGGTCACACGCAGCGACGATACTGACGATTACTGGCTGCAACCCGGCAATACGCTGCGGCTGCGGCGCGGCGAACGGCTGTGGCTGAGCGCGGAGGGCGGCACCTTTGCGAAGGTCGTGTTCACCGTGCCGACGCGCTGCGATCAGCGCGCGCTGAACTGGTTTGCGCGGGTCGGCGAACGGCTGGCGTTGCGCATGCGGGGCGGCTGGCGCACGGTTTGATGACAGGGTGGCGCGCGGTTCTGGCGTAAGGGCGGTTAGCGGTGAGCCTAGGCCGCGCGATCGCCAGCCCGCGTGTCCCTGAACCGACGGGTCCAATGCACCCACATCCGGCGGGGTTTCCCAGATTTCGGTAAACTGGCGGCATTATGTGTGCCACCCCGGTTTCCCCGTCTCCCTTGCCCGTCACGACCGCGCCCACGCTGCGCTGGCGCGGCAGCGAACCCTACGAAGCCAGTTTCGAAGCCATGCGGGCGTTCACCGACGAGCGCACGGCCGACACGCTCGACGAAATCTGGCTGGTCGAACACCCACCCGTCTTCACTCTCGGTCAGGCGGGCGATCCAGCCCACCTGCTGGCCGCCGACAGCGGCATTCCTCTGGTGAAAGTCGACCGGGGCGGCCAGATCACGTATCACGGGCCCGGCCAGGTGGTTGCCTACCTGCTGCTCGACCTGCGCCGCCGCAAGCTGATGGTGCGCGAGATGGTCACGCGGATCGAGCAAGCCGTGATCGACACCCTTGCGGCGTATAATCTCGCGGGTGAACGAAAGGCGGGTGCCCCCGGTATCTACGTGGCGCCCGGGCCGGACGTTGGGCTGCACGCCGGCGCCAAGATCGCGGCGCTGGGTTTGAAAATCCGCAACGGCTGCAGCTATCACGGCGTGAGCCTGAACGTGAACATGGATTTGCGGCCGTTTCTGGCCATTAACCCATGCGGCTACGCGGGTCTCGAAACAGTCGATATGGCAACGCTTGGCGTCACCGCCGGCTGGGACGAAGTAGCCCGCACCTTTGCAGCAAGCCTCACCGCAAACCTCGACGGCAGTCCCGCGGCCGTCGCCCAACCACAGGCCGGTGCGCGCACCGCCTGACTGGACCGAACGAATGACTGACGTTACCGCGAACCCCGCAGCTTCTCCCGCTCCTGATGCAGTGCCGGCTTCCGCCGCTGCCTACGACGCCACCGCGAAACAGAAGGCGCAAGCCAAGACCGCCCGTATTCCGATCAAGATCGTCCCGATCGAAAAGCTGAAGAAACCGGATTGGATCCGCGTCAAGGCGGCGACCGGCAATTCGCGCTTCTACGAAATCAAGCAGATTCTGCGCGAGCACAATTTGCATACGGTGTGCGAAGAAGCGAGTTGCCCGAATATTGGCGAATGCTTCGGCAAGGGCACCGCGACCTTCATGATCATGGGCGACAAGTGCACGCGCCGCTGCCCATTCTGCGACGTCGGCCACGGCCGTCCTGATCCGCTCGACGCGGACGAGCCGGCCAATCTCGCGCGCACTATCGCCGCGCTCAAGCTGAAGTACGTGGTGATCACCAGTGTGGACCGCGACGACTTGCGTGACGGCGGTGCCGCCCACTTCGTGGAATGTATCCGTCAGACGCGCGAGCTCTCGCCGGAAACGCGCATCGAAATTCTGACGCCGGACTTCCGCGGCCGTCTTGATCGCGCGATCGGCATTCTGAATGCCGCTCCGCCCGATGTGATGAACCACAACCTCGAAACGGTGCCGCGTCTGTACAAGGAAGCGCGGCCGGGGTCGGACTACGCGCATTCGTTGAAGCTGCTGAAGGACTTCAAGGCGCTGCATCCGGACGTTGCTACCAAGTCGGGTCTGATGGTCGGCCTGGGTGAAACCGAAGAAGAAATTTTGCAAGTGATGCGCGACCTGCGCGAGCACGACGTGGACATGCTGACGATCGGCCAGTATCTGCAACCGTCGGAACACCATCTGCCGGTGCGTTCGTATGTGCACCCGGACACGTTCAAGATGTACGAGGAAGAAGCGTACAAGATGGGCTTCACGCACGCGGCAGTGGGCGCGATGGTTCGCTCGAGCTACCACGCCGACTTGCAGGCGCATGGCGCTGGCGTGGTCTGAGCGCTTCAGGTTGTTGCTAGTTGGACAAAAGCCCGCACGTGCGGGCTTTTTTCTTTTGGGCGGTCGCGCCCTCGCGATCTGGTCGCCCGAGTTACCGGTAATACCGCGCGAGCAGCATGCAGATCGAGGAAAGCGTTCCGCCGATGATCGTAAAAGGAAACATGAAGTCGATGAAGCGATCGCGCACCGCTCGATTCTCAATGACGTAGTCGATCAGGTTAGGCATAGGGCTTCTCCAAGGATAGGTTTGCAGAAAGTATATCGCAGCGGCAATAAATTAATTAGGTTAACGAATAATGAGATAGAAAATAAGACACAGCGATGATTGCTGTCATCACAAAAGATAGCCACATGAGCCTGTGGTCAGGGAGTTCATCGCCATTCCTATAACTTGGGTGAGGCGTCGAATCGGCGGAGCCGAACGACACGAGAATCGAGGAGCCCACGATTGCAATGCCATGCCAAAGCAGTCCCGCAAACATGAAGGCCCGAGCGCCGTCGGACGACGCTTCTCCCAGCGCGCATCCAATCTCGTAGCACGCGCTCGCGCTCATCGAAATGACTACCCAAAAGAGCTGCCCGTCCCGCACGGCGCGTATCGCTATTCCCTTCGACGTATGCCGATAGAAGCGCGAAAACCTTTAACAGAGGCAGCAGCGCAATCGGCGCACAAACCGGGACACCGATGTTGAAGAGCAGCCAGCTCAGGTGGCTAAGAAAATCGAGCATAGGAATGCGAAGCGTGGGTAACACAACGATCATCCCGCCGCAGTCCATTCCCGGTCAATCTGCCGAACGGCCGACTTGCGAACACGAGCCGTGAGCGGCCATCATTCGCTGGAGCCGCCCGACTGTCTGCCCCAGCGGCCACCGCCAACCAACCGAACGCGAAAAGCAATGCTCGAACAGCGTGATTAGCAATTGCGGATTAATTGGAACAGGCCGCGAACAAACTGCCTATAGTCGAAAGCCTCCCGAACAACATCGATTCAAGAGGCTTCACGATGAACCGCTTCCTCCGCCCAATTGCCGCATTCGCCACACTGGTCGCACTGTCCGCGCCATTCGCATCCGCGGCGCACGCCGATACCAAAGAAGTCGTGATCGCTTATCAGGACATGGTGGTGCCGTGGCGCTATGCGCAGGCCACCGGCGAAGTGGAGAAAGCCACCGGCTACAAAGTCACCTATCGCAAGCTCGGCAGCGGTGCCGACGTGATCCGCGCGCTGGCGTCCGGCTCGGTGCAACTCGGTGAAGCCGGTTCGAGTCCGATTGCGGCCGGTCTGTCGCAAGGCGTGGATATTTCGCTGTTCTGGATTCTCGACAATATCAATGACGCCGAGGCACTGGTCGCGCGCGACGGCTCCAATGTGACGAACGTCGCCGGTCTGAAAGGCAAGAAAATTGGTGTGCCGTTCGTGTCGACCTCGCACTTTCATACGCTGGTCGCCCTGCAGAACGCCGGCGTGAATCCTTCCGACGTCAAAATCGTCAACCTGCGCCCGCCTGAAGTCGCGGCGGCGTGGGAGCGTGGCGACATCGACGCGACGTATATCTGGGACCCGGTGCTGGCTAAAGTAAAAAAGAACGGCAAGGTGCTGATCACCTCGGGGCAGGTCGCGCAGCAAACCGGCAAGGCGACTTTCGACGGCTTCGTCGTCGATCGCAAGTTCGCCAGTCAGAACGCCGAGTTCGTCACGCGTTTCGTGAAGGTGCTGGCCACGACCGACGCGAATTACCGCGACCACCCGTCCGCGTGGACCGCGACGTCGCCGCAAGTCGAAGCGGTTGCGAAAGAGTCCGGCGCGAGTGCGCAGGATGTGCCGGCAAGTCTCGCGCTGTACGCATTCCCGACACCGGCGCAGCAAGCGTCGACGGCATGGCTTGGCGGCGGCGCGCAATCGGGTGCTGCGAAGTCGCTCGCTGCCACCGCCGCGTTTCTGAAGACGCAAGGCACGATTCAGAACGTGCTAGCCGACTACTCCAGCGGCGTCGATCCGCAATTCGTGCAACGCGCGGCGCGCTGATCGTCGCGTGCAATTTCCAATCATGCTTCATGAGGTCGGGCGATGAGCGCTCTTGAAATCCGGCGCCTGCATGTCGCCTACGAAGGCGCCCGTGGCGCCGCGCCGCATGTTGCGCTGGCCGATGTCGATTTGCGCATCGAGCCCGGTGAGTTCGTGGTTGCGCTGGGCGCGTCGGGCTGCGGCAAGACCACCTTGCTCAACTGCATCGCCGGCTTTATTCCGCCGACCGCAGGCGAGGTGCGGCTGAACGGCGAACCGGTGCTCGGACCGGGCGCGGATCGCGGCGTGGTGTTCCAGAAGTATGCGCTGATGCCGTGGCTCGACGTGCTCGACAACGTGGCACTCGGTCTGCGCTTTCAGCGCGTGCCGAAGGCGGAGCGCGAGCGCATCGCATTGGAGATGCTGACGCTCGTCGGACTCGAGCGGCATGCGCGCTCGCGGGTCTATGCGCTCTCGGGCGGCATGCAGCAGCGTGTGGGCATTGCACGCGCGCTGGCAAGCGATCCGCAGGTATTGCTGATGGATGAGCCGATGGGCGCGCTCGACGCGATGACGCGCGAGTCGATGCAGGAACTCGTGCTCGACGTGTGGGGACGCACGCGCAAGACGGTGTTCTTCATCACGCATAGCGTGGAGGAGGCACTCTTTCTTGCAACCCGTCTCGTCGTCATGACGCCGGGTCCGGGACGCATCGCCGATAGCTACGATCTGCCGTTCTCGCGACGTTTTCTCGAGACGCGCGACGCGCGCGCGGTGAAGTCGTCGGCGGATTTCATCGAATGGCGTGAGCGACTGGTGCGCCGCCTGCACGAGCGTAATCAGGAAGAGGTGGTGTCGTGACGGTGTCGCGTGAATCATTGAACAATGTGCCGCTCGCTCACACGAGCGAGCGCATCAACGGACGGCCGCCACGGACGGCGCGGCCCTCCCACGGCTGGCGTTTGCCGGGCGAAGGCCCGAGCGCCGCACTGAGCGCTGCTTCGGTCACGACGCTCGCTGCGTTGTGGTGGCTGGCCACGCATTTGCACTGGCTGCCGCCTCTCTTTCTGCCGACACCCGAAGCCGTCTGGACCGCGTTTCTTGACGCGTGGCACGGCCGCATCCAGGGCGGCCTGCCGCTCTCTGAGCATCTCGCGTGGAGCGCTTTGCGCGTATTCGGCGCGTTTGCGCTGGCCGCGGTCACGGCCGTGCCGGTCGGTATCCTGATGGGGGTGAGCCGGGTCGCGCGTGGCCTGCTCGATCCACCGCTCGAGTTCTACCGGCCGCTGCCGCCGCTCGCCTATTTGCCGCTGGTGGTGATCTGGTTCGGCATCGACGAAACGGCGAAGATCGTCGTGATCTATCTGGCGTGCTTTGCGCCGATTGCCATGGCTGCACGCGCCGGCGTGCGCAGCGCGACCATCGAACAGATTCATGCCGCGTATTCACTGGGCGGCGGGTTCTCGCAGATCGTGCGTCATGTGGTCTTGCCAGCGGCGTTGCCGGAGATTTTGACCGGCCTGCGGATCGCGATCGGCTTCGGCTGGACTACGTTGGTCGCCGCCGAGATGGTGGCGGCCACCGCGGGCCTGGGTCAGATGGTGCTCAACGCGTCGAGCTTCCTGCGTACCGACGTGGTGGTGATGGGCATCGTGCTGATCGGACTGATCGCGTGGCTGTTCGATCTCGGCATGCGTGCGCTGGAGCGGCGCCTCGTGCCGTGGAAAGGGCGCGGGTAGCGCGGCAGCTGCCGCACTCGCTGCGGCTCAGGCAAACAGCTCGATCACCGGCCAGCCGCGCTCGGTGGCGATGGTGCGCAAACGCGGATCAGGATTGGTCGCGACCGGATGCGTGACGCGTTCCAGCAGGGGCACGTCGTTGATCGAATCGCTATAGAACCAGCTCTGCGGAAAATCCTCGAGGTGCTGGCCGAGCGAGGCCAGCCAGCTCTCGGTGCGCGTAATCTTGCCTTCGCGGAACGTGGGTATGCCGACCGCCGTTCCTGTAAAGCGCGCCGACGGATCTCCCCCTTCGGTGCCAAGCTCGATTCCCAGCAGATGCTCGAAGCCGAGCGCCTTGCCGATCGGCTCGGTAATGAACACATTGGTCGCGGTGACAATGCAGCACAGATCGCCCGCCTCAATATGGCGTTGCACGAGTTCGCGCGCCGCCGGCCGAATGGCCGGCGCAATCACTTCCTGCATGAACTGCGCGTGCCATGCGTCGAGTTGCTCGCGTGAGTGGCGGGCGAGCGGCGCCAGCGTGTAGTTCAGATAGGCGGCCATGTCGAGTGTGCCGGCCACGTACTGCTGGTAGTACTCGTCGATTTCCCGCGCATGGCGCGCCGCGCCCTCGATTCCCAAGCCGGCAATAAAGTGGGCCCACGCCTGATCGCTGTCGAGCGGCAGCAGCGTGTGGTCCAGGTCGAACAGCGCAAGATTGCGGCCCATCCAGAGTCCCTGTGATCAAGTGGTTGAACGGTTGAACTCACCGCGTGACTGACCATGAGCCGGCATACAGTCATCCACGGTGTTGCGCGAGCGTATATTTAAAAGCACAAAATTACAATAAGGCAAAAATGTGCAACACTAGTGTCACACACGCCCGGGTGCCGGTTCACGCGGCACGCGATTCGGCTCATGGCAGCAGGAACGGACGAGCAGTGCGCTATGTTGATACTCCTAAACCTTCTGGCCGGTGTGGCACTTCTGGTGTGGGGTTCGCACATTGTGCGAACCGGGATTCTGCGGGTCCTCGGTGCCGATCTGCGCGAGGTGCTGGGGCACAGCACCGGCAGCCGCTGGCGGGCTTTTCTCTCGGGTGTCGGCGTCACGAGTCTCGTGCAGAGCAGCAATGCCACCGCGGTCATCGTCACCTCGTTTGCGGCCCAGGGGCTCCTGTCGCTGACCAGCGGCCTCGCGATCATGCTCGGCGCCGACGTGGGTACCGCGCTGATGGCACGGATTCTCACGCTCGATCTGTCGTGGTTGTCGCCGATCCTGATTCTGCTCGGCGTGCCGCTCTTCCTGTCGCGCAAGGAAACCCGTCTCGGTCAGACCGGCCGTACGCTGGTCGGCCTCGGCTTGATCCTGCTGGCGCTGCATCTGATCGTGCAGGCGGCCCAGCCCATGATGCAGGGCGCCGGCGTGCGCGTGATGTTTGGCGCACTGACCGGCGACACCATGCTCGACGCGTTGGTCGGCGCCACCTTCGCCGTGCTGTCCTATTCGAGCCTGGCCGCGGTCCTGCTGACCGCCACGCTCGCTTCATCCGGTGTGATTTCGCTGAAGGTTGCGTTGTGCCTCGTGATCGGCGCCAATCTGGGCAGCGGCCTGCTCGCGCTCTTTGGCACCGTCGCGCAGAATGCGCCGGCGCGGCGTCTCGCGTTGGGCAGCTTCGCGTTCAAGCTGGCCGGCGCATTGCTGATTCTGCCGTTCGCCCCGCTGCTCGCTCGCGGGCTGCCGGTGCTGATCGCCAATCCGCGCGAAGCCACGGTTGGCTTTCACCTGATCTACAACACGCTGCGTTGCTGCGCGTGCCTTGCGCTGATCGATCCGGTGGCGCGCATCTGCGTACGCCTCTTGCCCGACCGGCCGCAGCCGAATGGCGAACTGAGGCCGTTGCACCTGGACGCCGCCGCGCTGCCCACGCCCACGCTCGCGCTGGCCAATGCCGCCCGCGAGGTGCTTCGTATCGGCGACATTGTGAGCACCATGCTCGACAACGTCGCGGGCCTGATTCATCACAACAATCTGGAAAAAGCGCGGGAAACAGTCCGCATGGACGACGACGTGGACGAACTGTACGCAGCGGTCAAATCCTATCTGACGCTGATCTCGCGCGAGCAGCTCGACGAAGCCGAGAGCCGCCGCTGGACCGACATCATTGCATTGACCATCAATCTGGAGCATGCGGGCGACATCATCGAGCGGATCGTCTGCGACATCGAAGAAAAGAAGATCGCTCACCGTTTGTCGTTTTCCGAAGAAGGACTCGGCGAGCTGGACGATTTGCAGACACGGCTCGCCAGCAATCTGCAACTTGGGCTTTCGGTGTTTCTGACCAGTGACCTGCGGTGCGCCGAACGCCTGCTGGCGGAAAAGGAGCGCTTTCGCGATCTGGAGCGCGCGTATTCGTACCGGCACCTGGACCGGCTCGCGGGGCAGACGGTGCGCAGCATCGAGACCAGTGCGCTGCATCTGGATCTGATCAGCGACATGAAGCGGCTCAACTCGCTATTCTGCTCGACCGCCTACCCGGTGCTCGATGCAGCCGGCGCGCTGCACGACACGCGTTTGCGCAAGCGCGCACTCGACACGATGCATGTGAAGGAATAGACCCTCGGGCCTCGAGGCTCGCTGCCTATGCCAGCACGATCTCTTCGAGCTTCTTTTTCAGCGCTGCGAAATCGGCGGCTTCGGCCGCCTTTTTGTTGGTGACGAGCACGTCGATCCGCTCTGGCGGGCAGTATGAAATACGGCTGCGCTGGCCGATCTTGCTGTAGTCGGCGAGGATCACGACGCGGTCCGCATTGGCGACCATCGCGCGCGCCACTTCGGTCTCGGCATGATCGTAGTTGGTCGCGCCATGCCGGTGGTCGACACCGACCGGCGACAGCAGTGCCATGTCCGCGCGATAACGCTGGATGTCGAGCACGGTGGTGGCGCCGGTGGTCGCCGCCGCGCGGTCGCTGATCGAGCCGCCGAGCAGGATGACTTCGTTGGCGGCTTTGGTTTGATCCACCACGGCGCGCATTTTCAGCGCGACGTCGATCGAATTGGTGACGATAGTCAGATTGGCCAGCTTGGCCAGTTCTTCGGCCAGCGTGGCGGTGGTGGTGCCGGCGTCGATGAACAGCGTCTGGCCGCTCGCGACCAGCCCTGTGGCCGCCTTGGCGATTGCCGTCTTGGCTTTGACGCGCATATGCGCGCGTTCGGCAATTGGTGCTTCGTCGGCGGGCTTGATCGCGCCGCCATGCACGCGCCGCAGTTCACCGAGTGCTTCGAGGTCCAGCAGATCGCGCCGCACGGTTTCGCGCGACACCCCGAGGTCCGCCATGATCCGTTCGGTCGACACACGCTGCAGCGTCGACAACAACGCGCGAATTCTCTGATGTCGGTCTTCCTGCCACATGCAATTACCCTTGAATGCGAACGCGCGGTCGCATAGCCTGTTTTGGTGGTGACATCGTTGTCACGAATGTGTGTCGGGACGATGTCAAGCGTACTACTTTAGCTGAATTGTGTTGTATTTTTTTGGTAGCTTGCAAGTTTGTGTATTTAACTTTAGCCTTCGCTCATCATGGCGCTGCGCCTGTTTCGAACATCAAATGTTCGCAAAGGAAGTGAAATGTCCAGCTTTGAACATTTTGCGGCGTTTTTTGGCAATTTGGTTGATTCATGCCGGTGTAATTGCAGATCGTGAAACGTGCCGCTGGAGCGATGCGCTCGCGGCGTTTTGCATTGCCGGAAGTTTACACACTTCGTCATCCTGACAATGACAACTCGCTCCATCTGAAAGGTAACGAGACGTGGAAACCGGGATTCATCACGCTTCATCCGCAGACTGGCCTTATCCGCGGCTGGTTGCGCATCGCTGCGGCGGCACGCTGGCGCCGGAGAACACGTTGGCCGGATTCGACGCGTGCGTGCGCTACGGCTATCGCATGGTCGAGTTCGACGCCAAGCTGTCTGCCGACAATCAGCTCTTCCTGCTGCACGACGATACGCTCGAGCGGACCACCAACGGCCAGGGCGCTGCGGCTGACCATACGTGGGAGCAGCTCGCGGCGCTCGACGCCGGCGCGTGGCACGGGCCGCAGTTTGCCGGCACGCGCCTGCCGACGCTCGCCGAGGCGGCCGGGCGCTGCGCGCGCGACGGCATTGCGGCCAACATCGAAATCAAGCCGTGTCCGGGCCGCGAGGAGATCACCGGTGCACTCGTGGCAAGCGGCGCGCTGACACTGTGGCAAGGACAGACGCCGCCACTGCTGTCGTCGTTTTCGTATGAGGCATTGGCTGCCGCGCGCGACGCCGCGCCTTCGCTGCGGCGCGGCATGCTGTTCGAAGAGGTGCCCGCGGACTGGTTGCGCATTGTGCGTGAGCTGGACTGCGTGTCGTTGCACGCCAGCCACCGGTACCTCAGCGAGCCGCTGGTCGCGGAGATTCGCGCCGCGGGTCTGCGCGTGCTAGCTTACACGGTGAATGACCCCGCGCGCGCGCAACAGCTTGCGCAGTGGGGCGTCGACATGATTTGTACAGATCGCATCGATACACTGCGCCACGACATGCTATCTGCGCCGGCCAACCCGGCCTGAACAAGCGCTTGTGCCAGTGCGCACAGGCGCGTGCCTGAAGTTCGAACTAGAAATTTTCCAAACGTAGCAATTTCGGCAGAGGATGGGGAACATCATGAACCGCACCGCGTTAGCTCGCGTATTTTCGATGACGGCCATTGCGGGTGTCGCCGCAGCCGGCCTCAGCACCGGCGCTTCGGCGGCGCCGCTCGATGCGTTGATCGCTGCAGCCAAGCAGGAAGGCCAGCTCACCGTGATCGCATTGCCGCACGACTGGTGCAACTACGGTCAACTGGTCGCCGGCTTCCAGAAGAAATACGGCATCAAGATCAACGAGCTGAATCCGGATGCGGGTTCGGGCGACGAAGTCGAAGCCATCAAGGCGAACAAGGGCAACAAGGGTCCGCAAGCCCCCGACGTGATCGACGTGGGTCTGTCGTTCGGTCCGACCGCCAAGGCCCAGGGGTTGCTGCAACCCTACAAGGTCTCGACGTGGAATTCGATTCCCAACGATTCGAAAGACGCCGAAGGCTACTGGTATGGCGATTACTACGGCGTGCTGTCGTTCGAAGTGAACGCGGACATGATCGACAAGGCGCCGTCCGACTGGAGCGATCTGCTCAAGTCTGACTATAAGAATGCTGTGTCGCTGGCAGGCGACCCGCGCTCGGCCAATCAGGCGATCCAGGCGGTGTACGCGGCCGGTCTGTCGCAGAGCAAGGGCGACGCGAGCAAGGCCGACCAGGCCGGTCTCAAGTACTTTGCCGAACTGAACAAGAACGGCAACTTCGTGCCGGTGATCGGCAAAGCCGCTTCGCTCGCGCAAGGCACCACGCCGATCGTCGTGCGCTGGGACTACAACGCGCTGGCCGACCGCGACACGTTGAAGGGCAACCCGAAGGTGCAGGTGGTGATTCCGAAGACGGGCGTGGTCGCCGGTGTGTACGTGCAGGCAATCAGCGCTTACGCGCCGCATCCGAACGCCGCCAAGCTGTGGATGGAGTACCTGTACTCGGACGAAGGCCAGATTGGCTGGCTGGCAGGCTATTGTCACCCGATGCGCTACAGCGAACTGGTGGCCGGCAAGAAGGTCCCGCAAGCGCTGCTCGACAAGCTGCCGCCGCCGTCGTCGTATAAGAATGTGGTGTTCCCGACGCTGCCGCAACAGGACGCCTACAAGGAAACCATCACGAAGCATTGGGACGAAACGGTCGGCGCGAACGTGAAGTAAGCAGCGCAGCGCACGTCGCGAAGCCGGCGCCATGCCCGCTTCGCGATGTCGAGCCGTTGTGTGTCGTTGTACCGGTGGCGCGCCCCGC
>DASVNP010000405.1:0-19981 GCA_036383775.1 Paraburkholderia sp.
AACTGCCCACCTAAAAACGGCCCGGACGCAGTTGCGTCCGGGCCGTCAAATCCAGGCCTGTTCGTTACACCGTTCGTTACCTCAAAAAGGACCTTAACTGAACGGCATTAGCTCTTCGGAGCGGTTTTTTTACGCCTGTGGAATCGGGAAATAGACGCCGGCGCGCTGCGCGGCGTTAGAGATATGCGTCTCGATGGCTTTGCCGGCCGCGGCGGAGTCGCGTGCCTTGAGAGCATCCAGAATCTCGCGATGCTCGTTGTACGTGGACAGCACCAGTTCGCGCCGGTAGAACGGCATGCGCTGGCTTTCCTTCATGACCTCCGCGCTGCTGCTCAGAATCGATTCGATCGCCGCATTGCCTGCAATACTCACGATCCGCATGTGGAAGTCGAAGTCGAGGCGGGCGGCTTCGTCGAGTTCGTCGGAGGCGAGCGCGGCCTGCAAGGCCGCGACGTTGTCTTCGAGCCAGGCGAGATCGGCATCGCTGACGGCGAACGCCGCCATGCGAGCGATAAAGCCTTCCAACGCGAAGCGCATCTGATAGGTATCGGGCAGCGACGACTGCTCGGCAAAGCGCCACGATCGCGCGGCGGTGGCCTGCGCGCTTTCCACATACACGCCCTTGCCGGGCCGTATCACCAGCAAACCCAGTGCTTCGAGGGTGGAGAGCGCCTCGCGCAAGGACGCGCGGCTGATTGCCAGTTCTTCGGAAAGTTGACGCTGCGCCGGCAACAAACTGCCGACCGGATAGACGCCCGCTTCGATCCGTTCGCGGATGGTCGCGATAGCGGCATCGGTGACGGTATGCGGGACATTCTTCATGGTTCGCTCACTTGAAAGCGCGGTCTGACCAGTATTCTAATACGCGGTTCGAACGCTCGTGCGGCTTGTCGTTCGTGGTTGCCGATCCGGCCCGAAAGCGCTGAAAAAACAGCGGGTAAACACTGTTCGTTGAATCCTTGACGCCAGTATATCGGCTTCCTACTATTCACCATAACAGCACTGGTCGGACCAGTCTGAACAGATGTGTATCGTAACCAGGAGGAAGCCGTGTTGAAATTTTTCAATTCGCTGTTTGGCCGGGTCGTCATAGCGCTAGTCGCGGGCATCGTGATCGGCGCCGTCTTCCCGCATTTCGCCCAATCGCTACGCCCACTCGGCGACGGTTTTCTCAAGCTGATCAAGATGGTGATCGGCCCGATCGTTTTTTGCGTGGTGGTCAGCGGCATGGCGCATGCGGGCGACTTGCGCAAAGTGGGGCGCGTTGGCCTGAAAGCGGTCGTCTACTTCGAGATCATGACGACGATCGCGCTCGTGATTGGCGCGGTGCTGGCGTATGCCACGCGTCCTGGCGTCGGCATGAATATCGATCTGCACTCGCTGGATCCCGCCTCGCTCGCGACTTACACCGAGCACGCGAAGAGCCTCAAGGACACGGCCGGCTTTCTTCTGAAGATCATTCCCGACACGGCGATCAACGCGTTCGCCACGGGCGACATCCTGCAGATTCTGGTGTTTTCGGTGCTGTTCGGTTCGGCGCTGTCGCTGCTCGGTAATAAGGCGCAACGCGTGAGCAGCCTGATCGACGAGCTCTCGCAGGTGTTTTTCCGCGTGATGAGCTTCATCATCAAGCTCGCGCCGCTCGGCGTGCTCGGCGCGATTGCGTTCACCACCGGCACGTATGGCGTCGAATCGCTCAAGCAACTCGGCATGCTGGTGCTCGTGTTCTACGCAAGCTGCATCGTGTTCGTGGTGGTGGTGCTGGGCGTCGTCATGCGCCTCGCCGGCTTCAGCATCTTCAAGCTGATTCGCTACCTGCGCGAAGAACTGTCGATCGTGCTCGGCACGGCTTCGTCCGACGCCGTGCTGCCGCAGATCATGCGCAAGCTCGAATGGATGGGCGTGAAGGATTCGACTGTCGGACTCGTTATTCCGACCGGCTACTCGTTCAATCTCGACGGCTTTTCCATCTACCTCACGCTCGCGGTGATCTTCATCGCGCAGGCCACCAACACACCGCTGTCCATGCATGACCTGATCGTGGTGGTGCTGGTCTCGCTGGTGACGTCCAAGGGCGCGCACGGCATTCCCGGCTCGGCCATCGTGATTCTGGCCGCCACGCTTTCCGCGATTCCGGCGATTCCCGTGCTGGGCCTCGTGCTGATTTTGCCGGTCGACTGGTTCGTCGGCATTGCTCGCGCACTGACCAACCTGATTGGCAACTGCGTCGCCACGGTGGTCGTCGCCGTGTGGGAAAAGGATATCGACCGGGCCCGCGCGCATCGCGTGCTGAACCGCGACGAGGCATTGCGCTTCGTGCCCGCCGGTGAAATCGAGCCCGCTGAAGGCCAACACGCACCGGCTGTCTGACGCTTGTCTTCCGAATCCGCGCGCCCACGCAGCGCGCGCTCTGCGCCGGCAGACGTTGTGAATGCCGGCTCTCTTTCTCTTTTCGCTGTCTGACCGAGACCATGGCTAATCCGATCCTCGACCCCAACGCTCCCGCTTTTACCCGCCGCTACATGAACCTCGCCGATCCGCGTCTGGGCGCGCAGGCGCTTTTCGCCAGCGACGAATTCTTCGCGCCGAAAGAACGCATGCTCGAGCCGCAGCCGGCGGTGTTCATCCCCGGAAAATACGACGACCACGGCAAGTGGATGGACGGCTGGGAAACCCGCCGCAAGCGCACCACAGGTCACGACTATTGCGTGATCCGCCTCGCTCGCCCGGGCGTCGTGTACGGCGTGGATCTGGACACGAGCCACTTCACCGGCAATTTCCCGCCGGCCGCCTCGATCGATGCCTGCTACGTGGATGGCGACGTGCCGCCCGATAACGCCGACTGGCAAACGCTGGTGCCGGCCACGACGCTGCAGGGCAACCAGCATCAATACGTCGAAGTGAACGATGCACGCGCCTTCACCCACTTGCGCGTGAACCTGTACCCGGACGGCGGCCTTGCGCGCCTGCGCGTGTACGGCCAGCCGAAGCGCGACTGGGAACGGGTGGAGCGCGGCACGCTGCTGGATCTGGCCGCCGTCGAGAACGGCGCGTACCTGGTCGCGGCGAACAACCAGCACTTCGGGCCCGCTTCGCAGATGCTGATGCCAGGCCGCGGCGTGAACATGGGCGACGGCTGGGAAACCCGGCGCCGCCGCGAACCCGGCAACGATTGGGCGATTGTCGCGCTTGCGCGGCCGGGCGTGATTCACAAGATCGAAGTGGATACCGCGCACTTCAAGGGCAACTTCCCGGACCGCTGTTCGCTGCAGGCTGCCTCGGTGACGGGCGGCACCGACGATTCCCTCGTCACGCAGGCGATGTTCTGGCCGGTTCTGCTCGGCGAACAGAAACTGCAGATGGACCATGTCCACACGTTCACGGACGGCATCGCGTCGCTGGGGCCGGTCACGCATGTTCGTTTCAATATCTTCCCGGACGGCGGCGTATCGCGCCTGCGCTTGTGGGGCGAGACCGCCTGATGGAGTCGTAGCGATGAAAACTTTGCAGATGGAACGGCTCACACGCGCGGCTTTCGCACCGTTCGGCGACGTGATCGAGCTCGACGGCGCGCGCCATTTCGCCATCAACGGCGGCACGACCGAGCGTTATCACGACCTCGCCAGCGTCGACGTGGCGGAGAGCGGCGGCCGCCCGCTGATCAACCTGTTTCGCGCTCAGCCGCGCGCTTTGCCGGTCGAGATCACGATGATGGAGCGGCATCCGCTGGGCAGCCAGGCGTTCATTCCGCTGACGGCCGGCCGCTATCTGGTGGTGGTCGCGCCGGCCGGCGAGTTCGATCCGGCGCTCATGCGCGCCTTCTGGACCGACGCCTGGCAGGGCGTGAATTACGCGAAAGGGGTCTGGCACCACCCGTTGCTCGCGCTCGACCGGGTGAGCGATTTCGTGGTGGTCGATCGCGGCGGCGAGCAGCCCAACTGCGATGAGGTGTCCCTGGCAGAGCCGTGGCGGCTGGTGTTCGAAGCGAGCGCCGAACTGGTGGGATAGCGCGTCTCGCCGCGTGCGGCGGCCATGCCGCGCAAGCAAACGCAGAAGCAAAAAGACCCGGCCGATTTGCATCGGCCGGGTCTTTTTTTAACCGCCGGACCGCGTACCCCAACGCGGCCGGACAGTAGTCAAATGCGCGGTTACACCCGCATCAATGCTTGCGATGCGGGCAATTCTCCTTGGTGCACGCACCATACAGTGCCAAAGCGTGTTCCTGCAGCTTGAAGCCGCGTTCCTTCGCGATGGACTGCTGACGGCTCTCGATCTCGGAGTCGAAAAACTCTTCGACGAGTCCGCAGTCGATGCACACGAGGTGGTCGTGATGCGACCCTTCGTTCAATTCGAACACCGCTTTGCCCGATTCGAAGTTGCTGCGCGAGAGCAGGCCGGCCTGCTCGAATTGCGTCAGCACGCGATACACGGTGGCAAGACCGATATCGAGCTCTTCGTGCAACAGGTTGCGGTACACATCTTCGGCGGTCAGATGACGCACCGGGCTGTGCTGAAAAATCTCAAGGATTTTGAGGCGCGGAAGGGTCGCCTTGAGTCCGATATTCTTGAGATCGGTTGGATTGGTCATGACAAGGGATCCCTAGAGTACAATGCTGGGCTCTCATAGTAATGTGTTTTTGCCGTTCTGGTCATCTTCGATGGAATGAAACTCGCGCGGCTCGCCAACGGGCCCGCACGGTGAGTGAAATGATTTCTAAATCTCAATTGATTTACCGGGGGAGCCGCGTGCGGGGTACCTTGATCGCAGTTGCGACTGTCGCGGTTCTTGCCGGATGTTCCACTTACGACAGCCTGACGCAACGTATCGCCCAAAGCATTACGCCGTACCGGATCACGGTGGTGCAAGGCAATTTCGTCTCGCAAGAGGCAGCTTCGCAGATGCAGGTCGGCATGTCCCGGGCGCAGGTGAAGCAGTTGCTCGGCACGCCGCTGCTGACCGACATCTTCCACGCGGACCGCTGGGATTACGTGTTCTATTTCAAACGCGGCTCGACGGCCGTCGTGCAGCAGCGCGACTTCGTGGTCATGTTCGCGGGCGACCGCGTCGCGAGCTGGTCGGGTGGTGACGATCTGCCGTCCAACCTCGAACTGCTGGCTGAAATCGACGGCGACAAGGCGGGCAAGAAGAAGGCCGCGGTGCCTGCTGTGGCGAGCGGTGCCGGCGGCGCGAGCGCGCCGGCGGCCGCAGCCGCACCGGCCGAGTCGACTGTGCTGGACACCGCGCGTTCGCCGTCCGCCGAAGCAGCCGGAGCCGCTGCGCCGTCCACGGACGCCAACGCGGAAGCCGCGCAGGCCGCCAATCGTGCGACCGGTGCGGTGCAATTGGCGCCGCGTAGTACGCGGGCGGCCGTGCCTTCCGCGCCAACCGCCAACGGTGGCGGTATCCCGTCGCAGGGTCCCACGGCCCCGGGCCAGCCGCAGTTCCAGTTCCACCGTCCGCCGCCGCCGCAGGTTCCGGGCACGGACAACAGCAATCCGGTTGGGCCGACGGGTCCGCAAAGCAGCAACCGTGGCCCGACGTACAACACGCCGCTGACCGCTGCCCCGACGACTTCGGGAACGGGCGGCTGATCGAGCTGTCCGTGTTTTAAGATGGGGGTTGCGCGCGGGTGGATAACCGCACCGCGCGCGGCGCCCGTCCGGCTCACTGCTGGTCAGTGATGCGCGGCGCCGGGGCGTGCTGCCCGCCGCCGCTTTTGCCCGCCCCTGCCGGGTGTGCCTTTTCGAACCCTCGCGAACCCTCGTAGCCATGAAAATTGCCATTGCTGGCGCATCCGGCCGTATGGGCCGCATGCTCATCGAAACCGTCCTCAACGATCCCGACGCCACGCTGTCGGGCGCACTCGACCGCGCGGGCGCCCCGCAGCTCGGTCAGGACGCCGGCGCGTTTCTCGGCAAACAGACGGGCGTAGTGCTCACCGACGACATCGAGCGCGTGTTCGCGGAATCCGACTACCTGATCGACTTCACGCGCCCCGAAGGCACGCTGATGCATCTCGAAGCCGCGCAGCGCCACAACGTGAAAATGGTGATCGGCACGACCGGCTTCGACAACGCGCAGAAGGCGCAGCTGCGGGCTGCGTCGGAGAAAATCGCCATCATGTTCGCGTCGAACATGAGCGTCGGCGTGAACGTGACGCTGAAGCTGCTCGAATACGCGGCGAAACATTTCGCCACGGGCTACGACATCGAGATCATCGAGGCGCATCACCGCCACAAGGTCGACGCGCCTTCCGGCACGGCGCTGACCATGGGCGAAGTGATCGCCAATGCGCTCGGCCGCAATCTCGACGACTGCGCGGTCTACAGCCGCGAAGGCGTGACCGGCGAGCGCGACCCGTCCACGATCGGCTTCTCGGCGATTCGCGGCGGCGATATTGTCGGCGACCATACGGTGCTGTTCGCGGGTATCGGCGAACGCATCGAGATCACGCACAAATCGGCAAGCCGTTTGTCTTACGCGCAAGGCGCGCTTCGCGCTGTGCGTTTCCTCGAAGGCCACGAAACCGGCTTCTTCGACATGCAGGACGTGCTCGGCCTGCGTTGAACGCGGCATGAGCGAATCGCGGGGGGGCTTTGCGCTCCCTGTTCGCGCCCTGAAATCACTTTTCCAAGGCGAGGTCAGATGGCAGGCAGCAGCGGCATCATCCATTACCTGCAAACCAGCGACGCGGTCACGCATGCCGTCGCGTACGTGCTGCTGGCCATGTCGATCGCGAGCTGGTGCTTTCTGGTCGTCAAAAGCTGGGTTCTCGCGCGCGCCAAACGTCAGGCCACGCGTGCGCTCGCTCAGTTCTGGCAGGCGCCCACGCTGTCCGAAGGCGTCGCGGTGCTGAGACAGGCGGATCGCGAGCGCGTCTTCACGCCGCTTGCAGAAGCGGCGTTGCATGCTTCGGAAGTGGACATTCCCGGCGCGCTGCTCGCGCGCGTCGAGCGCAGCGAGCGGGTGCTCCGCGCGCTGCGTCAGGCGCTCAATGCGTCGCAGCGGCGGCTCGAATTCGGCCAGGTGCTGCTGGCCTCGGTGGGCAGCACGGCGCCGTTCGTCGGCTTGCTCGGCACCGTCTGGGGCATCTATCACGCGCTCGGCAGCATTGCGGCGAGCGGTCAGGCGCAGATCGAGAATGTTGCGGGACCGGTCGGCGAGGCGCTCATCATGACCGCTTTCGGCCTCGTGGTCGCGATTCCGGCGGTGCTGGCGTACAACATACTTGGCCGCCTCGCGCGGCAGTTGTCGGAGGATCTCGACGGCTTCGCGCATGACCTGCACGCCTATGTGTGCGCACCGCTCGAGCAGGCTCCGGTCGCGGCGCGCCCACGGCCGGCCTCGACACACTAAGCACTGATCGGGCGGAAGGAGGCAGCATGGCATTCGGCGGACTCGAGAAGAAGCAGACGTCTGCGCCCATGGCCGAGATCAACATGACCCCGTTGATCGACGTGATGCTGGTGCTGCTGGTTATTTTTATCATTACCGCGCCTTTATTCACGCACGCGATCCGGCTCGATTTGCCGAAAGTCGCGTCCGCGCCCGCGCGCCAGACGCCGCAAACCATTTCCCTTTCCATCGACGCCGCCGGCAAACTTTACTGGGACGGCAGCGTCATCACGCTCGAGCAGATGCGTGCGCGCTTCGCCGAGGCGGGCAAGCAGGCCGACCAGCCGGAGATCCAGCTGCGCGCCGAGCGCTCCACGCGCTACGAGGTGATCGCGCAGGTCATGGGGGCCGCGCAGCAGGCCGGGCTCGAGCGGCTTGGTTTCGTGACGGACCCGCCGCCGCCGAAAGCGAACCCGTAGCGAACCTGCGGCGAACCTGTAGCGAACCCTCGGTCACACCGCCCGTATCGGGCCCGACCATCCCGCCGCGCGGCGTACCCGTCCGCGGACGGTATAATCAGCCCTTTCCCCCGCAGACGGGGAAACGACGCCATTTTCATCCAGCAGAGCACCTGAGCGGCCGGTGCGAAAGCACCGAACCCAGCGATCCCATCACACCATGCACGAAAAATACGTACCCTCCGACGTCGAATCCGCCGCGCAAGGGCAATGGCGCGCCATCGACGCGTACAAGTCGACGGAAAGCGCCGACAAGCCGAAATTCTATTGCGTCTCGATGCTGCCGTACCCGTCGGGCAAGCTGCACATGGGGCACGTGCGCAACTACACGATCAACGACGTGATGTACCGCTATCTGCGGATGAATGGCTACAACGTGCTGATGCCGATGGGATGGGACGCGTTCGGCATGCCGGCGGAAAACGCGGCGATGGCCAACAACGTGCCGCCCGCGCAGTGGACCTACGACAACATCGCTTACATGAAGAAGCAGATGCAGTCGATGGGCCTCGCGATCGACTGGTCGCGCGAAGTCGCGACCTGCAGCCCGGACTACTACAAGTGGAACCAGTGGCTGTTCCTGAAGATGCTGGAAAAGGGCATCGCGTACAAGAAGACCGGCACGGTGAACTGGGACCCGGTCGATCAGACCGTGCTCGCCAACGAGCAGGTGATCGACGGCCGCGGCTGGCGCTCGGGCGCGCTCGTCGAAAAGCGCGAAATCCCGATGTACTACATGCGCATCACGCAGTACGCGGACGAGCTGCTGAACGACCTCGACGGCCTCGGCTGGCCCGAGCGCGTCAAGATCATGCAGCAGAACTGGATCGGCAAGAGCTTTGGCGTGAACTTCGGCTTCCCGTATGAAATCGACGGGGAACAGAAGCTGCTGCGCGTGTTCACCACGCGTGCCGATACGATCATGGGCGTGACCTTCTGCGCGGTCGCGGCCGAGCATCCGCTCGCCACGCGTCTGGCCCAGGACAAGCCTGAACTGCAGGCCTTCATCGAGGAATGCAAGCGCGGCGGCGTGGCGGAAGCCGACATCGCGACCATGGAAAAGAAGGGCATGGCCACGGGCTTCTACGTCACGCATCCGCTGACGCAGGAACAGGTCGAAGTGTGGATCGGCAACTATGTGCTGATGAGCTACGGCGAAGGCGCGGTGATGGGCGTGCCGGCGCACGACGAGCGCGACTTCGCGTTCGTGAAGAAATACGGTCTGCCGATCAAGCAGGTGGTGGCGGTTGAAGGCAAAGATTTTTCGACCGAAGCCTGGCAGGAATGGTACGGCGAGAAAGCCGGTACGCTGGTCAACAGCGGCAAGTACGACGGCCTCAACTACGACCAGGCGGTCGACCAGATCGCCGCGGACCTGAAGGAACTGGGCCTCGGGGACAAGCAGATCACGTGGCGTCTGCGTGACTGGGGCGTGTCGCGCCAGCGTTACTGGGGCACGCCGATTCCGATCATTCACTGCCCGGCGTGCGGCGACGTGCCGGTCCCGGAAAAAGATCTGCCGGTGGTGCTGCCGGAAGATCTCGTGCCGGACGGCACGGGCAATCCGCTCGCCAAGTCCGAAGCGTTCGTGAACTGCACCTGCCCGACCTGCGGCGGCGCGGCGAAGCGCGAAACCGACACGATGGACACGTTCGTCGATTCGTCGTGGTACTTCTATCGCTATGCGTCGCCGGATGCGAAGACCATGGTCGACGAGCGCACTGATTACTGGGCGCCGATGGATCAGTACATCGGCGGTATCGAGCACGCGATTCTTCACCTGCTGTACTCGCGTTTCTGGGCGAAGGTGATGCGCGACCTCGGTCTCGTCAAGTTCGGCGAGCCCGCCAAGAACCTGCTCACGCAGGGCATGGTGCTCAACGAAACCTACTACCGCGAAAACGAAGCAGGCAAGAAGACCTGGTACAACCCGGCCGACGTCACCGTTTCGTTCGACGACAAGGGCCGCCCGGTCGGCGCCACGCTGAACGCGGACGGCCAGCCGGTGGTGCTCGGCGGCGTCGAAAAAATGTCGAAGTCGAAGAACAACGGCGTCGATCCGCAATTGCTGATCGATCAGCACGGTGCCGATACCGCGCGTCTGTTCGTGATGTTCGCCGCACCGCCCGAGCAGCAGCTCGAATGGTCCGGTTCGGGCGTGGAAGGCGCGAGCCGCTTCTTGCGCCGCGTGTGGAGTTTCGGTCAGACGAACGAAGCCGCATTGCGTGCGGGCGGCACGTTCGACGCCGCGCAACTCGGCGACACCGACAAGGCGCTGCGCCGCGAGATCTATAGCGTGCTGAAGCAGGCCGACTTCGACTACCAGCGTCTGCAATACAACACGGTGGTATCGGCCACCATGAAGATGCTCAACGCGCTCGACAGCGCGAAGGGCGCCCAGCCGGCCGTGCTGCGCGAAACGTACGGCGTGATGCTGCGCGTGCTGTACCCGGTCGTGCCGCATCTCACGTTCCAGTTGTGGCAGGAACTCGGTTACGCCGACGAATTCGGCTCGCTGCTCGACGCGCCGTGGCCGAAGGTCGACGAGAAGGCGCTGGAGCAGTCGGAGATCGAACTCGTGCTGCAGGTGAACGGCAAGGTGCGAGGCGCGATCACGGTGGCCAAAGAGGCCTCGCGTGAAGCGATCGAGCAGCTCGCCGCGGCCCATGAGATGGTCGCCAAGTTCAGCGAGGGCAAAGCGCCGAAGAAGATCGTCGTGGTGCCGGGCCGTCTCGTGAACGTGGTGGTGTGAGCGTCCGCGGCGTTTTCTTGACGGTTCACGCAAACATGTCAGCAAAGGCAGGACGCCGCCGCGTGCGGCGCCTGTCTCCCGCTGAGGAATCTACTGCGAACCAGGAGCCAATGTGACTCGCAGATCGTTATTGACGCTGGCTTGCAGCGTGTTGATGTTGTCCGCGTGCGGCTTCCAGCTGCGCGGTCAGCAGGACTACGCATTCAAACGCCTCTTTGTCGCCGGCGGATCGCCGTCGGCGGGTGCGCGCCTCACGCGGATGGTGCAAGGCGGCAGCGACACGGTGGTGGTCAGCTCGCCCGCCAACGCCGACGCGACGCTGCACATCACCGAAGGCCGCGACATCAGCACGCTGACGCTGAACACGCTGGGCGTGGTCGAAGAGTATCAATTGAATTTCTCGATGACCTATACGCTGACCGGCAAGGACGGCACTATCCTGATTCCGCCGAGCATCATCGCGCTGAACCGCGCGATGACGTATAGCGATCAGTATTCGCAAGCGAAGGTCGCTGAAAGTGACATTCTTTATGCCGACATGGAAAACGATGCAATCGACCAGCTCACGCGGCGTCTCGCGATCGTGAAGTCGCTGCATCCGACGCCGGCTGAAGCCGTGCCGGCCATCGCGCCACGTGCGCCGTTGCCGCCGCCGCCGCTTTGATTTGAGCGTCGTGCTTCGTTTGATTTGCTGTCTTTGTTCAACCTCGCCGATCGGTAACCATGCAACTGCGACTTGACGCGCTCGAAGCGCATCTCGCCAAGGGACTCGCCGGACTGTACGTCGTGTACGGCGACGAGCACCTGCTCGCGCAGGAAGCGTGCGACCGCATTCGCGCCACCGCGCGCGCAGCCGGCTTCACCGATCGCTCGGTGTTCACGGTCGAGCGCGGCTTCGACTGGAGTTCGCTGCTCGGCGCGAGCCAGTCGATGTCGCTGTTCGGCGACCGTCAACTGGTCGAGTTGCGCATTCCGTCGGGCAAGCCCGGCAAGGAAGGCGCGGATGCGCTGAAAGCGCTTGCTGCCGCCGTCAATGACGACGTGCTGACCATGATCACGCTGCCGCGGCTCGACGCGGCCACGCAGAAGTCGGCGTGGTTCACCGCCTTGTCCGACGCAGGTGTTGCGTTGAAGATCGATCCGGTCGAGCGTGCGCAGTTGCCGAATTGGGTCGGCCAGCGGCTTGCGGCGCAGGGCCAGCGGGTGGCTGCCGGCGAAGAAGGGCGGCGCGCGTTGGCGTTCATCGCCGAGCGGGTGGAAGGCAATCTGCTCGCCGCGCATCAGGAAATCCAGAAGCTCGGGCTGCTGTATCCGGCTGGCTCGTTGAGCTTCGAACAGGTTCAGGACGCCGTGCTCAACGTCGCTCGTTACGACGTCTTCAAGCTGAACGAAGCGATGTTGGCGGGCGACGTCGGCCGCTTGTCGCGCATGCTCGACGGTTTGCGTGGCGAAGGCGAGGCCGCGGTGCTGGTGCTGTGGGCCGTGGTCGAAGAAGTGCGCACGCTGTTGCGGATCAAGCGCGGCGTCGAGGCCGGCAAGCCGCTTGCGATGCTGGTGCGCGAGAACCGCGTGTGGGGGCCGCGCGAGCGGCTGATCGGCCCGGCGTTGTCGCGTGTCACCGAAAGCGCGCTGGAAAAGGCGCTCGCTTTGGCGGCGCGGTTGGACCGGCAGGTGAAGGGCTTGTCGGGCGGCACGCCGGGCAATCATCGCAACGACCCGCCGCCTGATCCGTGGGACGGCCTGTTCGAACTGGCCATGACGGTGGCCTCGCCGAAAACGGCGCCCGTGCCGCCGCCACGACCTCGAAGCGCGCCAGCGTCGCCGGCTCGAAGGCCAGCCTGAACCGCAACGGCATGCCTGATGTGTCTGCCGGGCGAGCGCGGAACTGCTGACGCTAGTGTCTCCAGTGGCGCTCAAGCGTGCGACGTTCGCCGTGTGACGGCTCAGGCTATCTGGACAGCTCCGGTAGCCGCCGCAAGCAAAGCGCCTTCGCCCGACTTACAATCGCTTCATCTTTCGCTAATTCTGCTTGTCCGCCGCACGTCGACGTGCGCGGCACCACGAGAATCACCATGGATATCGACCAATACATGACCGACCTCGGCCGTCGCGCCCGCCAAGCTTCGCGGGCGATGGCACGGGCGTCGACGGCTGACAAGAACGCCGCGCTCGCGGCCGTTGCGCAGGCGATCGAACGCGACGTCGCGTTGCTGAAGGAAGCCAATGCGCGTGACGTCGCGCGGGCTCGCGAGAAGGGCCACGATGCCGCGTTCATCGACCGTCTGACGCTGTCGGACAAAGCGCTGAAGACGATGGTGGAAGGTCTAAGGCAAGTTGCCGCGCTCGCCGATCCGATCGGCGAAATCAGCAACCTGAAGTACCGGCCAAGCGGCATTCAGGTCGGGCAGATGCGCGTGCCGCTGGGCGTGATCGGTATCATCTACGAATCGCGTCCGAACGTAACGATCGACGCCGCCGCACTGTGCCTGAAGTCGGGCAACGCGACGATTCTGCGCGGCGGTTCGGAAGCACTCGAATGCAATACGGCGCTGGCCAAGCTGATCGGCGAAGGGCTGAAGGCGGCCGGTTTGCCGCAGGATGCCGTGCAAGTGGTGGCGACTTCCGACCGCGCCGCAGTCGGCAAGCTGATCACGATGACCGAATACGTTGACGTGATCGTGCCGCGCGGCGGCAAGAGCCTGATCGAGCGCTTGATGAACGAAGCGCGCGTGCCGATGATCAAGCACCTGGATGGCATCTGCCACGTGTACGTGGACGACCGCGCGGATCTGGCCAAGGCGCTGACCGTCTGCGATAACGCGAAGACGCACCGCTACGGCACGTGCAACACGATGGAGACGCTGCTGGTTGCGCGCGGCATCGCAGAGGACGTTTTGCCGCCGTTGGGCAAGCTGTATCGCGCGAAGGAAGTCGAATTGCGCGTGGACCCGGCGGCGCGCGCGGTGTTGTCGGCAGCCGGCGTCGGCCCGCTCGTCGATGCCACCGAGGAAGACTGGCGCACCGAATATCTCGCGCCGGTGCTGGCGATCAAGGTGGTCGACGGAATCGACGCGGCGATCGAGCATATCAACGAGTACAGCTCGCAGCACACCGACGCGATCGTCACCGAAGACCACGATCGCGCTATGCGCTTCCTGCGCGAAGTGGATTCGGCGAGCGTGATGGTGAATGCGTCGACCCGTTTTGCGGATGGTTTCGAGTTCGGCCTGGGCGCGGAAATCGGCATCTCGAACGACAAGCTGCATGCGCGCGGCCCGGTGGGTCTGGAAGGGCTGACGTCGCTCAAGTACGTCGTGCTGGGCCACGGCGAAGGCCGTCAATAAACACGAGGAACGCTGATGCTTTGGGTAAAGACGTTTCACATCGTTCTGATTGCTTCATGGTTCGCCGGCCTGTTCTATTTGCCGCGCATCTTCGTCAATCTGGCGATGGAAACGGAACCCGCAGCAACGGCGCGTCTCCTGACGATGGCGCGCAAGCTGTTCCGCTTCATGACGTTTATTGCGGTGCCGGCGCTGGCGTGCGGTCTCTGGTTGTGGCTGGCGATTGGCATCGGCCGGGGGCAGGGGTGGATTCATGCCAAGGTGGGCGTGGTTGTGCTGCTGCTCGTCTATCACGCTTATTGCGGCGTGCTGCTGCGGACCTTCGAGCGCGGCGAGAATCGTCGCTCGGATAAGTGGTATCGGATGTTCAATGAATTGCCAGTGCTGGGCATGCTCGCGGCGGTGGCGTTGGTGGTGATTAAGCCGTTTTAGTGCGCCGGCGGCCTCTGCGGTGGTCTGGTCAGGTTGCAGGGTTTGAATTGGATAGGGCGGTTTGCCGGATTCGGCAAACCGCCCTTTTTGTTGTTGGCGTGGGGCGCTTTGTCCTAGGCCGAATGGGTAGGTCGGTAGTCAGGCTATATTGGGACGGCCAAGGCGCGTGCGGCCTGCTTTATAATTTCCGAACCACTGGCATCAGCCGGTGGTCAGGTTTAGCAGCCTGCGCCAAAAACCGCACCCCCGCCCAGGCGGGGAGTGCGTCTACCTCTGCACGTCTATATTTCAATGGGCGGGCCGTGGTGGGGAGCCGAAAGGCTCGCCGGTTTGTTTTTGGCCCGGTCTGCTAACCCGCTACGTGCCCGCTCACCCTCCTTGCAAGCGAGTGTCGGGCGATCCAGGTAAGTCTTAGGGAGATCGCACCATGAGCAAGTCCATCAAAAATCAACCCGCCTCACGCCCGCCAGTCGATGCCTTGCAGTACGAAAAGCTCGCCTTGTCGGCATTCGGTTCGTGCGAACGGCAGTTGACTCAACTTAACCGACTGGCCACACTCGCGTCCTCAATATATAGGAATCCTGCATTGACGAACCACGAACGACGCAACCGGCAAGTGCTGCTCGAGTTGTTGGTCGAGACGTGCGAGGAGTATGAGCGAGAAGTGGAGTGCGACCGCGAACTTTATCAGGTGATTGCGCTCGATGCGCGAGGCGTGCCTCATCGCCGCATAACGGCTAGTGCGGCGGCGAAACTCCTTGCAGAAGCGGGACAGGAAGCGAAGAAGCCTCAAGCAGACGTCGAACTGGACGTTGCAGCGCCGCGTAGGTCGGCGCAGCGGAAAGCAGACGTAGCACTTGCCGCACCCGCGCACTAAGACGAATTACCGATACGCACGAGCAATGAAAGGAGGCGCGAACGATCACGCCTCCTTGCTTCTGACTCACGGACGGCAACTCGCTATCCGAACACTTATGCGTTGGCCCCGCGCATCGTACGCGACGATGCAACACGCCATGCATGACTCATCGACGCGTCATTTGCGATGACACGACGCGCCAGCCATCGGCTCGGCGGACGAACACATCGGTGAACGAGTAATCAGCCGGTTGAGCGGTAGGGCTCGGCTTGAAATGATTAGTTCCTCTGACGATTGCCGTATCGCCGTTCATATGCACATCCATATCCATCAAGACTTGCGATGACCCCGGCGGCGGCGGTGGCGCGAGCAGCAGGTCGGATTTGCTGCGGCGCCGGCCGTTGGGGGACGTTTCCACGAAAGACTCGTCCAGAAGCTTATCCATCGTGGCGCGGTCGGTGTTGACGATCGCGGTGATCCAGGCTTGTTCCATCGCCTTCAGGGTGGCTTCGTCGTTATCGCTGGCAAATGCGGAAGGCGCGGCGAAGCATGTCGATAAAAACGCGAGCGCAACGCAAAAATAGGCTTTCATATTAAATCGGGAGTTTAAATTGATCGATGGAGTGAATAAAAAATAAACGAATTTGGTTGGCGGCAGCGTTGATAGTTTTATTTGCTGATGTTTTTTTGGAAAACCAATATTCGTATCAGTGAGATTGTCAAGAATTGTAGTTGATCGGTCAGTAGAAGAGTTAGGACGATTCTTAATTAGATTTTTTCAGATGCCTTTCGTTGGTTGCATTTTTGAACTGTTTTGCTCGCTACTTGGGCAAAACCTTGCGGTATACGTGATGTGGCAATCTTATTTGCTACCAATACTCCTGGAGATTCATGTGCGAAATGGGTGGTTCTAGGAATCGTCTTATTAATGTTTGAGTTTGCGATAACTATAGTTGGGCCATCTCCAGAAGGGTTGTCGAGATGTCCCGCAATTAAGAGACACGGCCACTTCCAGTCCTTCCGGTAGCAGCATGGCAAGAAAGCGACATCGAAATATGTAATCGCTCTCGCTATCCAGTTTTCGGTTATCACGCATTCAAAGGATGGATTGTGAACAAGTCGTACAAGACAGTGTGGAATGAAACTACCGGGACCTATGTCGCGGCGTCGGAAGTGGCCAAGGGGCGAGGCAAAAAGGCGCGCAGCAGTAGGACGATTGTGGTCGCGGCGATGGCGGCGGGCGCGGCTGCGAGCGTTTCGATCCACGCTAACGCAGGTGCGCTGGACGGGGGAAGTGCGACGGGAACGAACAGCGTCGCAGTGGGACCGGCTGCGGTCGCCGGGTCGACTGGAGCGGTGGCAATGGGCAATGGCGCGACGGCGGGTGGCGGCTCGGGTACAGGCAACATTGCGATTGGTAACGGCGCGCAGGCGGTTACGGCCAGCAACGGGGGCAGCAGCAACAATCCCGGTTACAGTCTCGCGATTGGCGCCTACGCCAATGCGACCGGCACCAATGCGTGGGGCAACAATACGGCGATCGGCGCGTTCGCGACGACCACGGTATGGAACGGCGTTGCGGTTGGTAACTATGCGTCGGCGGCCCAGAGCGGCACAGCGATCGGTATGGCCGCCACAGCTGGGAGTCAGAACGCCACGGCGATTGGTATATCCGCCTTGGCTGGAGGCCTGTACGCCACGGCGATTGGTTCGACGAGCAACGCGTCAGGCGACTACTCGGAGGCGATGGGCAACGGCGCCATGGCGAACGGCGATCGTTCGATGGCGATGGGCGCGAGCGCTTTGTCCTCGGGAAGTTATTCGACCGCGCTCGGCGTTCTGGCATCGGCGACGACGGCGAACTCGGTGGCACTGGGCTCGAACTCGGTGGCGAACTCGACGACGCTGACGACGGCAGGCTTCCAGCCGACGGGCGGCTCGGCGATCTCGGCACCGACGGCGTACGGCGAAGTGTCGGTTGGTGCAGCGGGCAAAGAACGCCGCATCACCAACGTCGCGGCGGGTCTGAACCCGACGGACGCGGTGAACATGAGCCAGTTGATGTCGGAAGACGCGAAGGTGAACACGGTGAACAACAACGTGAACAACCTGAGCGCCAGCGTGGCGAACATCGCGGGCAACGTGACGAACATCAGCAACACGGTGAACAACATCACCAACGGTGGCGCGGGCATCAAGTACTTCCACACGAACTCGACGCTGGCGGATTCGTCGGCGACCGGTACAAACGCAGTGGCGATCGGTGCCGTGACGTCTGCTTCGGGAGCGAACTCGGTCGCGCTGGGCAGTGCATCGACAGCGAGCGCGCTGGGCGACATGGCGCTGGGTACGTCGTCGATAGCGAGCAGCGACGGTACGGGCGCAGCGACGTCTGTGGGCTTTGCATCGACGGCGAGCGCAGCAGGTTCACAGGTACTGGGTGGCTTTGCAACCGCGTCGGCTGTTAACGCCACGGCGGTGGGCTTCCGCGCGAGTGCGACAGCATTTAACTCGGTGGCCTTGGGTTCGTATTCGACAACGACGGCAAACCTGTCGGCAGCGGGCTACAACCCGGGTACGGGCACGCTCTCGGGTACGGCATCGGCGGCCAACGGTGAAGTGTCGATGGGCTCGACAGGCAAGGAGCGCCGCGTGACGAACGTGGCGGCCGGTTCGGCGGCAACGGACGCGGTGAACGTGAGCCAGCTGATGTCGGAAGACGCGAAGGTCAATACGATCAATAACAACGTAAACAACCTGAGCGGCAGCGTCACGAACATCAGCAACACGGTGAACAACATCACCAACGGTGGCGCGGGCATCAAGTATTTCCACACGAACTCGACGCTGGCGGATTCGTCGGCAACGGGTGCGAATTCGATTGCAGTCGGTCCGGCAGCAGTGGCGTCGGGTGCAAGCTCGACGGCGATTGGCCAGTCCGCGACCGCGACGCTCACTTCGGGCGTGGCGATGGGCACGTCCGCCCTCAGCAAAGGAACAAGCGCGATTGCACTGGGTTCGTCGTCGTCGGCCGCGGCTGACTACACGTTCGCGGCGGGCAATGCTGCATCGGCTGTAGCCCTTGGCGACATCGCGCTGGGCGCATCGACGACGGCGAGCGGCGGCGGCAGCGCCGCGTATGCCACCGCGCTCGGTACCAACGCGATGGCTACTGCAGCCAATGCGAGTGCGATCGGTAACGCTGCCAAAGCGACGGCGGCTAACTCGGTGGCGCTGGGCTCGAATTCAACGACGACGGCGAACCTGGCGGCAGCAGGTTACAACCCGGGCAGCGGCACGCTGTCGGGCATTGCGTCGGCGGCCAACGGTGAAGTGTCGATGGGCTCGGCGGGCAAGGAACGTCGTGTGACGAACGTGGCAGCCGGCTCGGCAGCGACGGATGCGGTGAACGTGAGCCAGCTGATGTCGGAAGACGCGAAGGTGAACACGATCAACAACAACGTGAATAACCTGAGTAACAACGTCAGCAACATCGCGGGTAATGTCACCAATATCAGCAACACGGTGAACAACATCACCAACGGCGGCGCGGGCATCAAGTACTTCCACGCAAACTCGACGCTGGCGGATTCGTCGGCAACGGGCACGGACGCGGTGGTGATCGGCGGTAACGCCTCGGCGACGACGGCGAACTCGGTGGCACTGGGCTCGAACTCGGTGGCGAACTCGACCACGCTGACGACGGCAGGCTTCACGCCGGTCGGCGGCTCGGCAATCTCGGCGGGCACGGCACTTGGTGGTGAAGTGTCGGTTGGCAAGGCAGGCGCAGAGCGTCGCATCACGAACGTGGCGGCGGGTCTGAACGGCACGGATGCGGTGAACGTGAGCCAGCTGATGTCGGAAGACGCGAAGGTGAACACGATCAACAACAACGTGAATAACCTGAGCAACAACGTCAGCAACATCGCGGGTAATGTCACCAATATCAGCAACACGGTGAACAACATCGTGAACGGTGGTACGGGCATCAAGTACTTCCACGCGAACTCGACGCTGGCGGACTCGTCGGCGACCGGTACGGACGCAGTGGCGATCGGTGGCAACGCACAGGCGACGGCGGCGAACTCGGTGGCACTGGGTTCGAACTCGACGACGACGGCGAACCTGTCGGCCGCGGCCTACAACCCGGGTACGGGTACGCTGGCTGGCGTGACGCCGGCAGGCGAAGTGTCGGTGGGTTCGGCAGGCAAGGAACGTCGTGTGACGAACGTGGCAGCCGGCTCGGCAGCAACGGACGCGGTGAACGTGAGCCAGTTGCAGTCGGCGATCATCGGCAGCACCGCGAATGCGGTGGCCTACGATGACGGCACGAAGAACACGGTGACGCTGCATGGCGCAGGCGGCTCGACGAAGATCACCAACGTGACGGCGGGTGATCTGGGCGCGACGAGCGCGGATGCGGTGAATGGCTCGCAGCTGTATTCGACGAACCAGAACGTGGCGAACATCGGCAACACGGTCAACAACCTGAGCGGCAACGTCACGAACATCAACAACACGGTGAACAACATCGTGAACGGTGGTGGCATCAAGTACTTCCACGCGAACTCGACGCTGGCGGATTCGTCGGCAACGGGTACGGACGCGGTGGCGATCGGCGGCAACGCGAAGGCGACGACGGCGAACTCGGTGGCCCTGGGTTCGAACTCGGTGGCGAACTCGACCACGCTGACGACGGCAGGCTTTGCGCCGGTGGGCGGCACGGCGATCTCGGCAGCG
>DASVNP010000406.1:0-28226 GCA_036383775.1 Paraburkholderia sp.
CGGTGAGCCGGTCGCGCTGCACGCCGGGCGCGTCGGTGCCGGCAAGGCGCGCGGCTTCGAGCGGATGCGGTGTAAGGATGCAGGGGTCGCCTTGCACGCCGCGCGCGGTGAGCGCGGCAGCGAGCGCGGGGTCGGCGGCGATCAGGTTGAGCGCGTCCGCGTCGAGCAGCTTGGGCACGTCGAGTTGCAGCACGTCGCGCAAGACCTCGCTCGCGCGCTCGCGCTGCCCCATGCCGCAGCCGACGGCAAGCGCGTCCATCCTGTCGAGCGGCAGGTCGCCGATGTCATGCAGCATCAGTTCGGGATGCGGCGAATCGTAGGGCGGGGCGCCCGCGCCCAGCAGCGCCACGTGCACTTTGCCCGCTCCGCTGTAGAGTGCCGCGCGCGCGGCGAGAATCGGCGCGCCGCACATGCCGGTGTCGCCGCCGACCACGGCAAGGCTGCCGAAGCTGCCCTTGTTGGTCGCGAAATCGCGCGGCGGCAGGAAGGCGGCGAAGAGTTCGGGCGCGTTGAGCTGCACCGCCGTCCGGCTGGCGGTATCGACGCCGATTGGCGCGACGGTGACGGCGCCGGCGAGGTCGCGGCCTTGCGCGGTGAAAAGTCCCGGCTTGGCGCCGATAAAAGTGATCGTGTGGGTGGCATGGACCGCGCCACCTTCGCCGTTGCCGACGATCGTGCCGGTGTCGCTGTCGAGGCCGCTGGGGACGTCGAGCGCCAGCACGCCGCCCTGGCGCGGCCGGGCCTTCGCGCGTTGCGAGAGCAGCCGGGCGATGGCCGCGAAGACACCTTCGAGGGCACGCGTGAGGCCGATGCCGAACATGCCGTCCACCAGCCAGGTGTAGGCGTCGAGCGAGGCGGGCAGTGCCGCGGTGATGGGCACGCCCGCGGCGCGGGCCGTGTCCAGAGCCCAGCGCGCGTCGTCCGGTTTCACCTCGAGCGGCATGCACAGTTCGAGGGCAATGCCGGCCTGGTGCAGCTCTGTCGCGAGAATCAGCGCGTCGCCGCCGTTGTTGCCCGGCCCGGCGATGAGCCACACCTTCTGCCGTTTTCTTTCGATCGAGGTGTCGCGGGTGATCTGCTCCAGCAGGAAGCTCGCGGCGGACTTTCCGGCGCGGCCCATCAGCGTGTGCTTCGGCAAGGCGGCAGCCGCCTGGGATTCCGCGATCCGCAGGTCGGTGAGCGTGAGCAGCGGCAGTGCCCGGTTGTGCGGGCTGATGAGGGTCGGTGGCGTGTGGTCGGCTTCTGTCATGGCGAGACCTGGCGAGTCGGCGGGTGGTCGTCGCGTGTTTGTTGCGCGTTTGTCGACCGCCTGGTGAGATAGCTTCTGGAACCGCTATGGTAGTGCCGATAGGCGCCGGGCGGGCGCCTCTTGCGGCCCGCTCGAGCGCGGGCCCGCCATTTACCGGAAGCGCTCCGGGCGCAGCGCGGCCAGCGTGTCCGCCGGGACATCGGGCGTCGCGCCCGACACCAGGTCGGCAATCAGTTTGCCCGACCCGCAGGCGAGGCCCCAGCCCGCCGGGCCGTGGCCGGCGTTGACGAACAGGCGCGGATGCAGCGCGTTGCCGACCACCGGCAAGCCGTCCGGCGAGAGCAGCTTGACGCCTTCCCACGAGAGGGCCGCCGAAATGCGCGCGGCGCCCGGAATCCAGTCATGCGTGGCTTGGCCGAGCAGCGCGAGCGCTTCCTTCGTCACGGCCTCGCCCAACGGCTTGTCGATCTGGCCGGCGCTTTGCAAAACCGCACCGCCCGCAATCCGCAGCCGGTGATTCATGCGGCTGATCGCGATGCGCTTCACCGCGTCCACGATCGCCACATGTGGCGCGCATTCCTCATGCGCGATCGGCGCGACCAGCGTATGCAGGCGCAGCGGATGCAGCGGCAGCCGCAAGCCGAGGCGCTCGAGCAGCGGCAGGCTGCCATGGCCGGCGGTCACGACGACCGCGTCGGCGTGGATCACGTCGACTTCGCGCGAGCGCGCCGTCGTGGAACCGGCGCCGGGGCGCGGCGCCAGCTCCACCGCGGCGCGCTGCCCGTCGAGACGGATCGCGGAGACTTCGCAGCCCAGCATGAATTGCACGCCGCCCTGGGTATCGAGAACCTGCTTGATCAGTTTGGCGAAGAGCGGCGCATTGGCGGTGCGCTCCTGGTCGAACAGCACGCCGCCGGCGAATTCCGGCTCGGTGCGCACGGAATGCTCGAACGCCGCGCATTCGGCGGGCGTGAGTTCGTGGTGCGGCACTTCATAAAGCCGCAACAGCCCGATGGCGGGCCGCAGCAGCTCCCATTCCTGCGGGGAGCGGACCAGATAGAGCAGGCCGCTCGCCTGTTCGTACTCCAGCCCGAAGCGCGTTTCCACGTCGGCCATGGTTTCACGCGACAGTTCGATGAGCGGGCGCAGCAGTCCGTACTGGTGGCCGAACGCGTTCGGCTCCTGCAAGGCGGCGAGTTGTTTGACGAACTGGCGCACGGGCCCATTGAAGCCGGCTTTGCTGATCACGCCATTCCTGGCGTTCTGGCGGCTCGCCATGAAAGTCGGGCCGAACCAGACGTCCAGCGGGGTCGGCAGGACGGTGCCGCCGTGGCCGTAGGTCGCGCCTTGCGCAACCGTGGCGTGGCGCTCGACGACGCATACCCGGTGGCCGGCCGCGCGCAGTTGATAAGCGGTGGCGACGCCCGCAATCCCGCCGCCGATGACGATGACATCCATGTTCTGATTCGATGTGCCGACGGGGCGCCGAACCGGCGCGTTCCCATTGAGCGTGACATGCGGCGCGCTGCCGGGACAAGGCTTGGCCGCGCGCGCCGATCTGTTGAAAGGGCGAATGATAGCAGTCAAACCGGTGGCTCGGCCATGCGGGAGGCGGCCCGCGGCGCGCTTCGCGGGAGTGCGTAGGCCGGAGCCGCGCCTGGCCTGAGCCCCACCGAAACCTTGCCCGAAGCGCACGGCGGAGCCCGTTGGAAGCCAGTTCCCGGGGTATAATCACGGACTTATTTTCCGCCTCACGTCGCCTTCACGCGCGACTCGTCGGCATCACTCATCGCGACGCAACGTCAAGTCCATGGCCCACTTCTCGTGTTTCCCCGGCGCTTCGGCCCTCTCCGATTTCCGTCAAACCCGCCTGCTCGAAACGCTTACGCGCATCGACCCGAACATCACCGGCGTGCGCGGACAATACCTGCACTTCGTCAATGCCCAGACGCCGCTTTGCGCTGAAGACAACGCGAAGATCGAAGCGCTGATGCACTACGGCGATCCGTTCGAAGCAGCCAGCGAGCGCGGCACGGCCGATACCTTCCTCGTGGTGCCGCGCTTTGGCACGGTGTCGCCGTGGGCCAGCAAGGCAACGGATATCGCGCATCTATGCGGCCTCACGCAGGTGCGCCGCATCGAGCGTGGCGTCGAGTACACGGTCACGCTGAAAAGCGGCCTGCTGGGCGGCAAGAAGGCGCTTTCCGACGAAGCCCGCGCGGCGGTCGCGGCGGCGCTGCACGACCGCATGACCGAGAGCGTGTCGCCATCGCGTGACCACGCAATGCACCTGTTCGACGAACTGCCGGCCAAGCCGCTGCAAAGCGTCGACGTGCTGGGCCACGGCCGCGGCGCGCTGGAAGCGGCGAACACCGAGCTCGGCCTCGCGCTCGCCGACGACGAAATCGACTACCTGGTCGACGCCTTCACGAAACTCGGCCGCAACCCGACCGACGTCGAACTGATGATGTTCGCGCAGGCCAACAGCGAGCACTGCCGCCACAAGATTTTCAACGCGGAATGGACCATCGACGGCGAGAAGCAGGACATCTCGCTGTTCAACATGATCCGCAATACCGAGAAGCTGAACCCGCAAGGCACGATCGTCGCGTATTCGGATAACTCGGCGATCATGGCGGGCGGCATGGCCGAGCGCTGGTTCCCGCGCGCGGCGGCCGAACAGGGCGCCGGCGAGCCGGCGGAACACTACCGCCGCAGCACCGAACTCACCCACACCTTGATGAAGGTGGAAACGCACAACCACCCGACTGCGATCTCGCCGTTCCCGGGCGCCTCGACCGGCGCGGGCGGCGAAATCCGCGACGAAGGCGCGACGGGCCGCGGCGCGCGTCCGAAGGCGGGTCTGGCGGGCTTCACGGTATCGAATCTGGAATTGCCGGACGGCGTCGAGGCCTGGGAAAACGCACGCGACGCCGCGCGGCCGCTCGCGCACCGCAATCCGGACGAAAAGCACGAAGCGTACGGCCGCCCCGACCGCATCGCTTCGCCGCTGCAGATCATGATCGACGGCCCGCTCGGCGGCGCCGCGTTCAACAACGAATTCGGCCGGCCGAATCTGGGCGGCTATTTCCGCGCTTACGAGCAGAACGTGGCGGGTCTGGTGCGCGGCTATCACAAGCCGATCATGATCGCCGGCGGCATCGGCAATATTTCGGACCAGCACACCCACAAGCACGACCTGCCGGAAGGGTCGCTGCTGATCCAGATCGGCGGGCCGGGCATGCGCATCGGCATGGGCGGTGGCGCGGCGAGCTCCATGGCTACCGGCACCAACACCGCTGAACTCGACTTCGACTCGGTCCAGCGCGGCAACCCGGAAATCGAGCGCCGTGCGCAGGAAGTCATCAATGCGTGCTGGCAGCTGGGCGAGAAGAACCCGATTCTGAGCATTCACGACGTGGGCGCGGGCGGTCTGTCGAACGCGTTCCCCGAAGTGGTCGACGGCGCGGGCAAGGGCGCATTGTTCGATCTGCGCAAGATCCAGCTCGAAGAAAGCGGACTGTCGCCGCGCGAAATCTGGTCGAATGAAGCGCAGGAGCGCTACGTGCTGGCAATCGCACCGGCCGATCTGCCGGCCTTCGAAGCCATGTGCCAGCGCGAGCGCTGCCCGTTCGCGGTGATCGGCACGGCCACCGCCGAGCGTCAGCTCAAGCTGATCGATTCCGAACGCAACGACGACACCGCGCACGAGTCGGTCGACATGCCGATGGAAGTGCTGCTCGGCAAGGCGCCGCGCATGCATCGCGATGTGCAGCGCGTCGAGCGCAAGCTCGAGCCGGTGGATGTCACTGGCATCGCGTTGGCCGATGTCGCGGCCAGCGTGCTGCGTCACCCGACGGTGGCGAGCAAGTCGTTCCTGATCACGATCGGCGACCGCTCGGTGGGCGGCACGACCGCGCGCGACCAGATGGTCGGCCCGTGGCAAGTGCCGGTGGCGGACGTCGCCATCACCACCATGGACTACGCGGGTTTCCGCGGCGAAGCCATGACCATGGCCGAGCGCACGCCGCTCGCCGTGATCGACGCACCGGCCTCGGGCCGCATGGCGGTCGGCGAGGCGGTGACGAACATCGCGGCCGCGCCGATCGCGTCGCTCGACAAGCTCAAGCTGTCGGCGAACTGGATGGCCGCGTGCGGCGCAGCGGGCGAAGACGCCGCGCTGTACGACACGGTCAAGGCGATTGGCATGGAACTGTGCCCGGCGCTCGGCATCAGCATTCCGGTCGGCAAGGATTCGCTGTCCATGCGCACCAAGTGGGAAGACCGCGGCGTCGCGAAGGAAGTGGTCGCGCCGGTCTCGCTGATCATCTCGGCGTTCGCACCGGTGGAAGACGTGCGCCGCCACCTCACGCCGCAACTGCGCCGCGCGGGCGAGGTGGGCGAGTCCGTGCTGATCGCGATCGACCTCGGCCGCGGCAAGCATCGTCTGGGCGGCAGTATTCTCGCGCAGGTCACGCAGCAGGTGGGCGACACGGTGCCGGACGTGGACGATGCGGAGGATCTGAAGCGTTTCTTCACGGCGATCCAGGCGCTGAATCATGATGGCAAGCTGCTCGCGTACCACGATCGTTCCGACGGCGGCCTGTGGGCGACGGTGTGCGAAATGGCATTCGCGGGTCACGTGGGCGTGTCGCTGAACGTCGACATGCTGGTGCTCGATCCAAACCACGAATCCGATTACGGCGACGCCAAAGACTGGGCCAAGCAGACCAGTGGCCGCCGCGAAGACCGCACGATCCGCGCGCTCTTTACCGAGGAACTCGGCGCGGTGGTGCAGGTGCGCGCCGCGGACCGCGACGCGGTGCTGGGCGCGTTGCGCGAAAACGGCTTGTCGGCATGCTCGCACGTGATCGGCAAGCTCAACGAGCGCGACACGATCGAAATCTATCGCGACGCCAAGAAGATTTACGAAGCGCCGCGTGCCGAGCTGCATCGCACGTGGAGCGAAGTGAGCTGGCGCATTTCGCGTCTGCGCGATAACCCCGCCTGCGCCGACGCTGAATACGATGCGTTGTCCGATGCCACGGACCCGGGCATCACGCCGGTGCTGAGCTTCGATCCGGCTGAAGACGTTGCCGCGCCGTTCATCGGCAAGGGCGCGCGTCCGCGTGTGGCGGTTCTGCGCGAGCAGGGCGTGAACTCGCACCTCGAAACGGCTTACGCGTTCGACCGTGCCGGTTTCGACGCGCACGACGTGCACATGAGCGACCTGCTGGCGGGTCGCGCCAACCTGGCGGACTTCGCCGGCGCGGTGGCGTGCGGCGGCTTCTCGTACGGCGACACGCTGGGTGCCGGCGAAGGCTGGGCGAAGGCGATCCGCTTCAACTCGCAACTGGCCGACATGTTCGCCGCGTTCTTCGGCCGTGGCGACACGTTCGCGCTCGGCATCTGCAACGGCTGCCAGATGATGAGCAGCCTCGCGTCCATGATTCCGGGCGCCGAAGCCTGGCCGAAGTTCACGCGCAACAAGTCGGAGAAATTCGAGGCGCGTTTCTCGCTGGTCGAAGTGCAGGCTTCGCCGTCGATCTTCTTCAACGGCATGGAAGGCTCGCGCATTCCGGTGGCGGTCGCGCACGGCGAAGGCTATGCGGACTTCTCGCAACAAGGCGACATGTCGAAGGTGGCGGTGGCGATGCGTTATGTCGATCACCGTGGCGCGGCGACCGAGCAGTATCCGTTCAACCCGAACGGCTCGCCGAACGGCATCACGTCGGTCACGACGCCCGATGGCCGTTTCACGGTGCTGATGCCGCACACCGAGCGCGTGCATCGCGCGGTCCAGATGAGCTGGCATCCGGAAGGCTGGGGTGAGAACGGCACGGACGCGAGCCCGTGGATGCGCGTGTTCCAGAACGCCCGCCGCTGGCTTGGTTAAGGGCTGAGGGCTGAGGGCGCCGGCGCGCCGTTCGTATCCGATCGGGTACGTAATCGGTCGCCGCGCTGCAAATGGTCCACTTCAAGTCCTCTTCGTGCCCGCTCGGGTACGAAGAGGACTGAATTAGCATCAAGTAGGGCGTTTCGTACCCGAGCGGGTACGAAATCAAGTCTGCGCTTGCTCCCCGTGGCATAATGTTCCCGATCGGGTACGAACGGGACGAGGAGCGCGGCGTGCGGGCATCCAACGTTGTCGTCGGCAACATGGCTGAGTTGGGCGATCTTGTGCGGGCATCGCGGCTCGCACAGGGGCTCACGCGCGACGACGTCGCTATGGCGACGGGCCTTTCCCCCAAGTTCATCACGCATATCGAGGCAGGTAAGCCGACCGCCCAGATCGGCAAGGTGCTGCACCTCCTGAGCGAACTGGGCATTACTCTCAAGGCGCAGGTCTCGGTCGACATCCCTCCCGACCTGGCCACCAAGGCGGTCCAACGCCGGCGGACGACTCATGGCCGCTAGAACGCTTGTCGCGTATGCGAATGGCCGGCGTGTGGGTACCGTAAGTGATGAAAGCGGTATCTGGTCGTTCGCCTACGACAAGGACTGGCTGGGTCGCGAGGACGCGTTTGCCCTTTCACCTGCTTTCCCGCTGAATGCAGAGCCGTTCATAGACGGCTCGAGCCAGAGGCCGGCGCAATGGTTCTTCGACAACCTGCTGCCTGAAGAGGAAATGCGCACGGCGCTCGCTCGCGAGGCCAAGGTCAATGCGAGCGATGCGTGGGGGCTGCTTGCTTACTATGGCCGCGAGTCCGCCGGCGCCTTGACGCTTCTCGCCGAAGGTGAACAAGAGGTGCCCGGTGGCCTGCAACCTTTGTCGTACGCGAAGCTCGAGGCGCGCATTCAGGCCATGCCGCAGCACGCGCTCTCCGCCTCGGCGCCCAAACGCATGTCCGCGGCCGGGGCCCAGCAGAAGCTCCTTCTGACCTTGCGAGGCGATGCGCCGGACTATGAGTTGCTTGAGCCCGTGGGCAGCGAACCGTCCATGCATCTGCTCAAGCCGGACATGCGGACTACCGGCTATCCGCACTCGGCGATCAACGAATTTTTCTGCATGCGGCTGGCACGAGCGATGGGCGTGCGCGTACCGCCTACACACTTTTTGCGCGTGCCCTCGGCCTGCTACGTGATCGACCGCTTCGACCGCGATACGTCCACTGAACCGGCCCGGCGCCTGCATACCGTCGACGCCATGCAGCTGTTGAACTACGACCGTAGCTTCAAGTATCAGAACGCGACGGCACATGTGCTCAGAGAAGCCATCGAAACAACGGGCGCGCGGGCGATGGCGCGTCTCGATGTATTCCGCTGGGCAATCTTCAACGTGCTGATTGGCAACGCGGACTCGCATTTGAAGAACCTCTCGTTCTTCGTCAGCCCGCGGGGCTACATGCTGGCGCCGTTTTACGACCTGGTCAGCACGGTCGTCTACCATACGCCGACCTACCAGCCGCAGCAGCAGGACCGCTGGCCACGGTGCGACCTGACCATGCCGGTTGGCGACGCCGCGCAGTTTGCGGATATCTCCAGAAAGAACATGCTGGCCTTTGGCGAAGCGCTTCGCCTGCCGCCCAAAGGCTCGGAGAAATTGCTCGATGACATGCTGGCCACGCTCGACGCCCGCGTGGCGGATACCCGGCGCGCCGTCGACGAGATCGCCCAGCCGAATGCCGGTGAAGTCCGGCTGCTCGACTCGATCGTCGCCATGCCGCTCGCGGAAATGAGCGAGGCCTTGCGCAAGTGAAGCGCGGCGGTTCCACCGCGCAATCCCAATCCCGCATGAAAAAGCCCCGTTCAGTCATGGACTGAACGGGGCCGTATGCAGCATCCCACACCGCTGATGAACCAGAATCGGCGTGCCCGTTTAAAGCGCACGCCCGATTCCCGGCGGCAAAAACCCGCTTACTGAATCTTCGCGTTCTTGCGCAGACCTTCTTCGAACGCCTGCAGCTTCTCCTGCTGGATCTGCTGCACGATCTGCGGGCGCACCTGCTCCAGCGGCGGCGGCGTGATGTTGCGCACGTCGTCGACACGGATGATGTGCCAGCCGAATTGCGTGTGCACCGGCGTGTCGGTCATCTGGCCTTTCTGCAGATGCGTGGCCGCGTCCGCGAATTCAGGCACGTAAGCCTTCGGGTCCGACCAGTCCAGGTCTCCGCCGTTCTTGCCCGATCCCGGGTCCTTCGAGAATTGCTTGGCCAGATCTTCGAAGCTTGCGCCGGCCTTGATCTTCGCGATCAGATCCTTGGCCTGCTGCTCGTTGTCGACCAGGATGTGGTGCAGGTGATATTCCTTGCCGCCCGCGTCCTTGATCAGCGCGTTGTAACGCGCGGTGACTTCCGCGTCCGTCGGCTGATTGTTCTTCACGAAGTCTTCGATCAGCGCGCGCAGCACGACTGTTTGCTGGGCGACGGCGATCTGTGCCTTGATGTCCGGATGATTCGGCAGACCGCGGCGCAGCGCTTCCTGCATCAGGATTTCGCGGTTGACCAGTTCTTCACGCACGGCCATTTGAAGTTGCGGCGTATTTTGCTGGCCTTGATGGACCAGTTGGTCGATCAGCGCATCGGCACGTGCCTTCGGGATAGGCGTGCCGTTCACCACGGCGATGTTCTGTGCGAATGCAGGTGCTGCCGCGAATGCAGCCAGCAATACCCAAAGGCGGGTTTTCTTCAAGGTCATCGAAAATTTTCCTAGCGGGGCAACAAAGCGAATTCTTCGGGCGTATACGCCGTGATGGCAAGGGCATGAATGCCGCGCTGCATGGCATCGGCCAGCGCATCATACACCATGCGATGCCGCGCCACGCGGGCCTTGCCGGCGAATGCGGCCGCCACGATCGTGACACTGAAATGACCGCCGGCGGAGGCGCCGGCGTGGCCCGCGTGCTGCGCGCTGTCGTCGGTGATCTGGATCGAGGCGACCGGCGCGAGCGCGGCGGTGAGGCGGGCCTCGATCAGCGCGGCACGCTCGGCCGTGGTGGCGTGCATGAAAGCATCGCTCGTCATGTCATTCTTCCTTCATATACTTCGACAGCCACAAACTCTGTCCGACGATGAATACCACCAGGCACCCGGTGGCGCCGAACAGCTTGAAATTGACCCACTGATCGGTCGTGTAGTGGTACGCGACGAACAGATTGACGAGCCCGAGCAGCACGAAGAACACTGCCCAAACGACGTTCAGCTTGCCCCAGATCGCGTGCGGCAGCGTGATCTGCTTGCCCATCATCGCTTCGATCAGGTTCTTGTTGAAGGCCAGTTGCGAGATGATCAGCGCGACCGAAAACGCCCAGTAGAGCACGGTCGGCTTCCACTTGATGAACGTGTCGTTGTGCAGCACGAGCGTCGCGCCGCCGAACACGGTGACGACGCCGAGGCTTACCCACAGCATCGGATCGACTTTGCGGTGGCGGAAGGCCACCCACGCGATCTGCACCAGCGTGGCGACGATCGCCACTGCCGTCGCCGTGAAAATACCCCACAGCTTGAAGGCGACGAAGAACAGGATGATCGGGAACAGATCGAACAGGAATTTCATTATCTGGTCGGGAATTGGCAGAGTGGCTTGAACAATGAGGGACGCAGTGGGGCGCGGTCATTCCGCTAGGTGCGAAGCCATGGTAAGCCGCGCGTAACGGGACTGCCGCGCCGGAGTCGGATTGACCAGCCGGTGGCGTATGCTGCGGCCGGCGCGCGCCTGACTGTTCGAGAGGCGGCGTCCGGCAACGCGCCGCACGCCGCGCTGCGTTACTTGGGCTCGAATTGTAACGCAGCCGAATTGATGCAGTAACGCAGACCTGTCGGTGCCGGTCCGTCTTCGAATACGTGGCCCAGATGTGCGCCGCAGTTCTTGCATTGCACCTCGATGCGCAGCATGCCGTGCGAGCGGTCGGTCTTCTCGGCGATCACTTCGCCGTCGATCGGCTTGAAGTAGCTCGGCCAGCCGCAGCCGGCGTCGAACTTGGTGTCCGATTCGAACAGCGGCGTGCCGCAACACACGCAGTCATAGATGCCCCGGTCCCAGTGGTCGTGATAGCGGCCGGTGAACGGCCGCTCGGTGGCCGCGTGGCGCGTCACCTGATATTCGATCTCGGAGAGCTGCTTGCGCCACTCGGCGTCGTCTTTCTGCACGGCAGGGGCGCCGGTGTTGAGGTCGTCGGGGTTGTTCATGGTCGGTTCCTTGTCTCAAGCTTGTTGTCGGGGCGGCTGGATGGTCGGGTGGATTCGCGTCATCACACGCAATCGGGCTCTAACGCGTCACGACGAGCAGCTCACTTCCAGCGAACTCGCCCAGTCCGGCGGCAGCCCGGCATACGCTTCGTGTTCGGGCTGTTCGTCGAACGGGTGGCGCAGCACGGCCGCCAGTCGTTCCACTTCGGAAAAATCCTTCTCTTTCGCGCGGCGGATTGCCGTTTCCGCCAGGTGATTGCGAAGTACGAATTTGGGGTTCACACGGTTCATTGCAATGGCGCGGGTCGCGTCGTCGCGTGTTTCCTGAGACAGCCGCGCACGGTAGTCGTTCGCCCATGCGTCGAAGGCGGCGCGGTCGAGAAACAGGTCGCGCACCGGCGCGTCGCCGCTTGCGTCGTGTTTCGACATGCGCGCCAGATTGCGGAAGGTCAGGGTGAAGTCCGCGCGATTGGCGTGCATGACCTCGAACAGGCGATTCACCAGAACGTCGTCGCCTTCGCGCTCGGTGTCGAGGCCGAGTTTCGCGCGCATGCGCCGCTCCAGCGCCGGCGCGAAACGGTCCTTGAAACCGCCTAGCACGCGCTGCGCGTCTTCAATCGCCTTCTCGCTGCGCACGCTCTCCTCGTGCTGTTCGCCCAGCAGCGGCAGCAGCCCCTGCGCGAGGCAGAAGAGATTCCAGTACGCAATTTGCGGTTGCATTCTGTACGCGTAGCGGCCTTGCGAATCGGAGTGATTGCAGATGTAGCCGGCGTCGAAGCCGTCCATGAAACCAAACGGACCGTAGTCGATCGTGAGGCCAAGGATCGACATGTTGTCGGTATTCATCACGCCGTGGCAAAAGCCGACGGCCTGCCACTCGACCATCAGGTCGGCGGTGGAGAGCACCGCTTCATTGAGCAGCGCGAGATACGGATCGTCGGCCTCGCGGCAATGCGGATAAAAACGCTCGATCACATGATCGGCGAGCGTGCGCAACGCGTCGATACGGTCGTTTGAATAGAAGTGCTCGAAGTGGCCGAAGCGCACGAAGCTCGGCGAAACGCGCGTGACCACGGCGGCGGTTTCGATTTCCTCGCGCCGCACCGGCTGATCGGAGCCGATCACGCACAACGCGCGCGTGGTGGGAATGCCGAGATGATGCATCGCCTCCGAACACAGGTACTCGCGAATCGACGAACGCAATACCGCGCGGCCGTCGCCCATGCGCGAATAGGGGGTGCGCCCCGCGCCCTTCAACTGCAACTCGAAGCGCCGGCCCTCGTGTTCGACTTCGCCGAGGCCCAGTGCGCGGCCGTCGCCGAGTTGGCCGGCCCACACGCCGAACTGATGCCCCGAGTACACCGACGCGTAAGGCAGCGCTTCGGCGGGCCATTCACGGGTGGCGTTGCCGGAGAAAAGCTCGGCGAAGCCCGGATCGTTCTGCAGGCCGGCGGGCAAACCGAGCAGGGAGGCCGTCTCCGCGGAGAAGCCGACCACATACGGCGCGCTTAGCGGCGCCGCCGGAAGCCGGGTCATGAAGACGCTGCCCAGACGCGCGAACGCGCTTTCCGGCAAGGTGGTCAGCGCGTTGGAAAGAGCCGATAACGGCTCGGATAACCCTGCAATGCTTGGGGAAAACGACATATTGAGCGCCTCTGGTTTAGCCGATATTTTAAGTCCGCGCCCGCGGCGCTGCTGGCTGGCCGGCGTTATGCCGCTCGCTTGCCGCTCACTTGCCGCTTACTTGCCGCTTACTTGCCGGTCCCGGGCTGCACCCCGATTGAACCACTCAAGCCGAGGAGAGCACGCTTTATGACGACGCCGCTGGCTGGTCAGATGATGGATGTGCCGCTTACCGTATCCTCGTTGCTCGCGCATGCCGCGCGGCATTTCAGCAGCACTGAAATCGTGTCGCGGCGTATCGAGGGCGATCTGCATCGCTACACCTACCGGGACTGCGAGAAGCGCGCGAAGCAGCTCGCGCAGGCGCTGCTCGCGCTCGGCGTAGAAGCTGGCGAGCGGGTCGCGACGCTCGCCTGGAACGGCTACCGGCATCTGGAAACGTACTACGGCACGACCGGCTTCGGCGCCGTCTGCCACACGATCAATCCGCGCCTCTTTCCCGATCAGATCGCCTACATCGTCAATCACGCCGACGATGCCTACGTGCTGTTCGACACCACCTTCGCGCCGCTCGTCGACGTCCTCGCGCCGCAGTGCCCGAAAGTGCGCGGCTGGATCGCGCTCACCGACGCGGCGCATCTGCCGGCCATGCAAACGCCGGTGCTCTGCTACGAGACGCTGCTTGCCGCGCAGGACGGCAATTTCGAATGGCCGCCCATCGACGAGCGCCAGGCCTCGTATCTCTGCTACACGTCCGGCACCACCGGCAATCCGAAGGGCGCGCTGTATTCGCATCGCTCGACGGTGCTGCATGCGTTCGGCGCCTCCTTGCCCGATGCGATGAGCCTGTCCGCGCGCGACGCCGTGCTGCCGGTCGTGCCGATGTTTCATGTGAATGCGTGGGGCATTCCGCACGCCGCGCCGTTGACCGGCGCGAAACTCGTGCTGCCCGGCAAGGACCTCGACGGCAAGTCGTTGTACGAACTGATGGAAAGCGAAGGCGTCACGTATTCGGCCGGCGTGCCGACGGTGTGGCTCGGCCTGCTTGCCTATATGCGCGAAGCGGGCGTGCGCTTCTCGACGCTCAATCGCACGGTGATCGGCGGCTCGGCCTGTCCGCCGGCCATGCTGCGCACCTTCGCGGACGACTACGGCGTGCAGGTGATCCACGCGTGGGGCATGACCGAGATGTCGCCGCTCGGCACCTTGTCGAAGCTGAACTGGGAGCAGAGCCAGCGGCCGCTCGAAGAGCAGCGCAAGCTGCTCGAAAAGCAGGGCCACGCGCTCTACGGCGTCGACATGAAAATTGTCGGCGACGACGGGCGGGAGCTGCCGTGGGACGGCGTGGCGTTCGGCGATCTGTACGTGCGCGGACCGTGGGTGATCGACCGTTATTTCCGCAAGGACGAGTCGCCGCTGGTGGACGGCTGGTTCCCGACCGGCGACGTCGCCACGATCGACCCCGACAGCTTCCTGCACATCACCGACCGCTCGAAAGACGTGATCAAGTCCGGCGGCGAATGGATCAGCTCGATCGACGTTGAGAACGTGGCGGTCGCGCATCCCGCCGTCGCCGAGGCGGCGTGCATTGCCTGCGCGCATCCGAAATGGACCGAGCGCCCGCTGCTGGTGGTGGTCAAGCGCGCGGGCTGCGAGGTCACGCGCGAGGAACTGCTGGCCTTCTATGGCGGCAAGGTCGCCAAATGGTGGATTCCCGACGACGTCGCCTTCGTCGACGAACTGCCGCACACGGCCACCGGCAAGCTGCAGAAGCTCAAGCTGCGCGACAAGTTCCGCAATCATGTGCTGCCGTCCGCGCTCGAAGACGAAAGGGAGTGCCCGCTGACACCCGATTTGACGCCCGATGTCAGGGGAAACCCCGTCTAACTAAAAATTGAACGAGCGTGCTTTTCTAGTGTATTCTGCCTGCTGACCCCGGAACAGCCGGACAATGAACCGGACCATGGTTCGTCCCGATGAACCGGGCGGGCGGCGCGCCAATGCGCCGTCCTACCGCATGGATCGCATGGAGGCAGGCAGATGGCAGTGGACTACACGACACATGACGGCGTCGCCGTCATCACGCTGAACAATCCTCCCGTCAACGGCCTCGGCCTGTCGACGCGAGCTGGAATCGTCGAGGGGATCGAGCGCGCGCAGAACGATCCGGCTATCAAGGCCATCGTGCTGACGGGGGCGGGCAAGGCCTTCTCGGGCGGCGCCGACATCACCGAATTCAATACGCCGAAAGCGACTCAGGAGCCGACGCTCGCCACGGTCATCAAGGCCGTGGAAGGCAGCGCGAAGCCGGTGGTCGCGGCCATTCATAGCGTGGCGATGGGCGGCGGGCTGGAGTTGGCGCTCGGCGCGCACTACCGCATCGCGGCGCCCGGCGCACAGATCGCGTTGCCGGAAGTGAAGCTCGGCATTCTGCCGGGCGCGGGCGGCACGCAGCGCCTGCCGCGCGCCATTGGCCTCGAAGCCGCGCTCAATATGATCGCGTCGGGCACGCCGGTCATGTCGGAGAAACTGGCCGACTCGGGCCTGTTCGACGAAGTCGTGCAAGGCGATCTGGCCGAAGCGGCGCTCGCGTTCGCCCGTAAGGTGGGCGCGCAAACGGGCCCGCATCCGAAGGTGCGCGACCGCAAGATCGAGCATCCGAATGCAGCCGGTTTCATCCAGTTCGCGCGTAACACCGTCGCCGCGATGGCGAAGAATTTCCCCGCGCCAGGCAAGTGCATCGACGCCGTGGAAGCGGGCGTGCAGAACGGTTTCGACAAGGGGCTCGCGTTCGAACGCGAATGCTTCATCGCGCTCGTGCAGACGCCGGAAAGCCGCGCGCTGCGTCACGCGTTCTTCGGCGAACGCGCGGCGAGCAAGATTCCCGATGTGCCGTCGGACACGCCGGTGCGCGCCATCAACCAGGTGGCCGTGATCGGCGCCGGCACGATGGGCGGCGGCATCGCGATGAACTTCATCAACGCGGGCATTCCGGTCACGCTGCTGGAAACCAAACAGGAAGCGCTCGAGCGCGGCCTTGCCACGATCCGCAAGAACTACGAAGCGACCGTCAAGAAGGGCAAGCTCAAGCCCGAGGCGCTCGAACAGCGCATGGCGCTGATCACGCCCACGCTCTCCTATGACGACCTGAAAAACGCCGATCTGATCGTCGAAGCCGTGTTCGAAGAACTCGGCGTGAAAGAGCAGGTATTCAAGCGTCTCGACGAGGTGGCCAAAGCCGGCGCGATCCTCGCGTCGAACACCTCCACGCTGGACGTCGACAAGATCGCGGCCTTCACGAAGCGTCCGCAGGACGTGGTCGGCATGCACTTCTTCAGCCCGGCCAACGTGATGAAGCTGCTCGAAGTGGTGCGCGGCAAGGAGACGGCGAAAGACGTGCTCGCCACCGTCATGCAGCTCTCGAAGAAGATCAAAAAGACGGCGGTGGTGTCGGGCGTGTGCGACGGCTTTATCGGCAACCGCATGATCGAGCAGTACATCCGCCAGGCGCTCTTCATGCTCGAAGAAGGCGCGCTGCCCGCGCAGGTCGATCGCGCCATCGAGAAGTTCGGTTTCGCCATGGGCCCGTTCCGCATGAGCGATCTGGCCGGCAACGATATCGGCTGGGCGATTCGCAAGCGCCGCTATCTCGAACATCCCGACATGCATTACTCGAAGATCGCCGACCGTCTGTGCGAGACAGGGCGCTTCGGTCAGAAGACCGGCGGCGGCTGGTACGACTACAAGGCGGGCGACCGCACCGCGTATCCGTCGAAAGTGGTCGACGACATGATCGGCGCGTTCTCGAAGGAAGCCAACGTCGAGCGCCGCAAGATCGGCGACGAGGAAATCGTCGAGCGTCTGGTGTTCGCGCTGGTGAACGAAGGCGCGAAGATTCTCGAGGAAGGCATTGCGTCGAAAGCGTCGGACATCGACATGGTCTATCTGACCGGCTACGGGTTCCCGCTCCATCGCGGCGGTCCGATGCTGTACGCGGACACGGTCGGGCTCTACAACGTGGAGCGTGCGATTCGCCGCTACGCGGCGCGTGCCAACGGCGACGCGTGGCAACTGGCGCCCGGCATTGCCGAGCTTGCGGCCAAGGGCCAGGGCTTCAACGGCTGAACGCCTGAGTGACATGACCAGGGTGGCGCGGCTTGGCGTTTCGCCGGCGCGCCGCCATCGACATCTGCAAGCAGCAACCAATTTGCGTGGGACGGGAGCCAGCTTGAAAGCGCCAACTCCCGTCGACCGCGGTAAATCGCATGGGACAGGAGTAAGTGCTTTGCACTAACTCCTGTCGACACTGGAGACTTACATGACTGACGCCGTAATCGTATCGACCGCCCGTACGGGCCTCGCCAAATCATGGCGCGGCGGTTTCAACATGACGCACGGCGCGACACTCGGCGGCCATGTGACGCAGGCCGCCGTCGAGCGCGCGAAGCTCGACCCGGCGCGCGTCGAAGACGTGATCATGGGTTGCGCCAATCCGGAAGGCGCAACCGGCGCCAACATCGCGCGCCAGATCGCCTTGCGCGCCGGGCTGCCGGTCAGCGTGCCGGGCATGACGGTGAACCGCTTCTGTTCGTCGGGATTGCAGACTATTGCGCTGGCCGCGCAACGCGTGATCGCCGGTGAGGGCGACGTGTTTGTGGCAGGCGGGGTGGAATCCATCTCGTGCGTGCAGAACGAGATGAACCGCCACATGATGACCGAAGGCTGGCTCATGCAGCACAAGCCCGAAATTTACTGGTCGATGCTGCAGACCGCGGAGAACGTGGCGAAGCGTTATTCGATCTCGAAGGAACGCCAGGACGAATACGGCGTGCGCTCGCAGCAACGCGCCGCGGCCGCGCTCGAAGCCGGCCGGTTCAAGGACGAGATCGTGCCGCTGACGGTGCTTGCCGGCGTCGCCGACAAAGCGACCGGGCGCCTCTTCACGAAAGAAGTGACCGTCAGCGCCGACGAAGGCATTCGCGCGGATACGACGCTCGAAGGCGTGTCGAAGATCCGCACCGCCATGCCGGGCGGCGTGATCACCGCCGGCAATGCGAGCCAGTTTTCGGACGGCGCGTCGGCCTGCGTGGTGATGAACGCCAAGGTGGCGGAGCGCGAAGGCCTGCAGCCGCTCGGCATTTTCCGCGGTTTCGCGGTGGCCGGTTGCGAGCCGGACGAGATGGGCATCGGCCCGGTGTTCGCGGTGCCGAAGCTGCTCAAGCAGGCCGGGCTGAAGGTCGAGGACATCGACCTGTGGGAACTGAACGAAGCGTTCGCGGTGCAGGTGCTGTATTGCGCCGACACGCTCGGCATTCCGCATGACCGACTGAACGTGAACGGCGGCGCGATCGCGGTCGGGCATCCGTACGGCGTATCCGGCGCGCGCCTGACCGGCCATGCGCTGATCGAAGGCAAGCGGCGCGGCGCGAAGCTGGTTGTCGTGACGATGTGTATCGGCGGCGGCCAGGGCGCGGCGGGTCTGTTCGAAGTGGTCTGAGCGCCGCGGCGGTGACTACTGCCGGCTATTGCTGCGACACCAGGCCGGGCGACGGCAGGCTCAAGGTGCCCTGATCGACGAAGCGCGTCGTGCCGGTCAGGCCGCCCGCGAGCTTGCCGCGCAGAATGTACGGAATCTGCCCCGACTGCGCCGCGCCCGCGAAAGCGAAGGCCTGGCGAACCGCGGCGAAGGCGGGCACGGTCAGCGGCACGTTCACGACGGTTTCGCCGAAGCGCGGCACGTTGCCGCTCTGATCGCTCACCCCGCTCGCGAACGGCTTGCCGTTCAGTTCGAGATCGAGCGATACGCCGTTGAAGCTGACCGCGGAATCGTTGGGATTCTGCACGCGCAGTTTGACGTTAAAGCGCATTTCGAGGCCTTGGCTGTCGATCGGCTCGATGCCCGCCACGTTCACGCGCAACGGATCGCCGCCGAACAGGGCGCAACCGTTGAGCGTCAGCGTGACGATGGCGATGATGACAGCGAGGCTTGGGCAACGGCGGGAGAGCAGCGCGCGGAACAAGGACATGACCGGCACCTCGAATGAAAAAGGGGTTGGTTCACGCATTGTACCGGTGAGCGTAGTGGGAAGGGCGCGGCGAAGACGGCAGTTTTAAACAGGGCTCCGCAGCCATGTTCTGACGAGGCTGGCCAGATGGTGCAGATAGCGCGCGGCTTGACGGAGCGGACCATGACCGCCCACTTCCGTACGGCACGGCTGCACGACGAACGCAGCGCACGCGTGCGTGGCGGTGATCTTCACGACACCACGTTGCGGCGTCACGAAACGCTCGCCTTCGCGCAGCGTGACCGACGTCACTGGCACGGCGTCGCCCAGCCAGGCGAGCGAGTGATCGCGAAAGTCGAGTTGCAGATCGCCTTCGATGGCCACGATCGCGGTGTGGGCGCGCAAGTCCTGCATGGCCACCTGACCGGCAACGAGGCGCGCGGCGGCATGACGGGACTCACCGAGGCAGGTTTGAAACTCAGACTGAAACGCAGACATGACCGATTCCTTTTAACCGTTTACATGTCATCCAGCTTATTGAGTCCGCTCACGTGAAAACAGCCGCAGTACTCGACAATGTGAACCGGTGCAGCGAGATGTTTCGCTGCCCTGTATCGGTTGGAATCACGCCGATGTGTATCTGTCGCGCGAGGGGAACTGTCCGCACCATCGGGCCATGACCTACATCACCCAATCCCATCCGAACGGCGAGGCGCCGCCCGCGGACCGGCTGCCGGACAGCCAGCCGCTTTACCGGCAACTGGCCGACCAGTACCGCCGCGCGATCGGCAGTGGCGTGCTGCGGCCCGGCGACCGCATGCCGTCCATGCGCGCGTTCATGCAGCGGCACGGCGTGAGCCTGGCCACGGCGACGGAGAGCTATCGCGTGCTGGAACGCGATGCGCTGATCGATGCCCGGCCGCGCGCGGGTTACTTCGTGCGGGTGCCGCCGGCGGCCGGCTTGCCCGCCGCGGCCGAGCCCGATCTGGCGGTGCCGCCGGGCGCCGCGCAGTTCGTTGGCATTCACTCGGCGATTTCGTCGATCGTGTCGACATTCCAGCGCTATCCCGATGCGCTGAATCTGGGCGGCGCGACTGCCTCGCCCGATCTCTATCCCACCGAGGCGTTGCAGAAAGCCGCGCTGCGCGCGTTGCGCAAACGTCCCACCTTGCTGACCGCCGCCGGCCACGACCAGGGCGATCCGGAGTTGCGCGCAGTCATTGCGCGCCGTGCGCTCGACGCCGGCATCCAGATCGGCGCCGACGACCTCATCATGACTCACGGCGGTATCGAAGCCGTCAACCTGGCGCTGCGCGCGGTGACGCAGCCGGGCGACACCGTCGCGGTCGAGTCGCCGTGCTTTTTCGGCCTGCTGCAGGCGCTCGAAAGCCTGGGACTGCGCGCGCTCGAGATCCCGGCCAGTCCGAGCACCGGCCTCGCCATCGAAGCGCTGGCATTCGCGCTGCAAACGCATCCTGATATCAAGGCCGTGGTGGTGGTGCCGAATTTGCAGAACCCGCTGGGCAGCGTGATGCCCGACGCTCACAAGGCGCGGCTTGTCGAACTGTGCGCGCAAGCCGGCGTTGCGCTGATCGAGGACGATCCGTACCGCGAACTCGCCGACGCCGCGCAGCCGCCCAAATCGTTGAAGGCATGGGACACCGACGGCACGGTGATCCATTGCACGTCGTTCAACAAGACGGTGGCGCCGGGCATGCGGGTGGGCTGGATCAACGGCGGGCGCTGGCATCCGCGCATCGGCATGCTGAAGTTCGCGCAGTCGCGGCATAACGAGCAACTCTCGCAGGTCGTGCTGGGCGAGTTTCTGGCCACCAACGCGTATGAGCGGCATTTGCGGCGTTTGCGCGACCGGCTGCGGATTCAGCGTGAACGGATGGCGGCGGCGCTTGCCGCTTCGTTCCCCGACGGCACGCGCTTCACGCCGCCGGGCGGCGGGATGTTTTTCTGGATCGAGTTGCCGCGCGGCACGTCGTCGGCGTTGCTCTTCGAGGCCGCGCTGAAGGAAGGCATTCGCATCATGCCGGGGACCGTGTTTTCGAATAGCGGACGTTTCGATCACTTCATCCGGCTGAGTTGCCCGAGTACGGATATGGATCTGGCCGATGAAGCCGTGCGCAGGCTAGGGCGGTTGGCCGGGCGGATCGCTATGTAAACGGAGTGAGCGCGGCATGGGCCTGGCCGGGCCCGCGTTCGGCGCGGTGCAGACGGGAATGCCGCTTGCCGCCATACCGGCGCCCAGGCCCTGAAGCCTTGTTGTAGGGACGTTCTGATACCATTTCGCCTCTTGGCGGAGCTAATAGATGTCAGTAAAAGAAGGCAGTTCGAACGGATTTATCGAGCGACTGGAGTCGCTGCGCGGTATCGCGGCGCTGTGGGTCGCGGTTGGCCACTCAATGATCTGGCTGGTGATTGGATCCGAGACGGCAATCTGGTCAAAGCGGGTGTGGGAAGTGCACGGCGTTCAGGCCAATCTGGCCCGTACGCTCATTACGTTTTTCAGCGGCGCCGCCGCGGTCGATATTTTCTTCGTGCTGAGCGGATTCGTGCTCGCCCGCTCGCTCGCCGGTGCGATGCTGAACCCTGGCAGCTACGTGCAATTCGTCCTCCGGCGGCTGTTTCGTATCGTGCCGGCTTTCTGGTTTTCGCTGCTGGTGGTGTTGCTGTATCTCACCGTGCTCTATCCGGGCCATGCGGTGATGCCCGGCGCGTCCGACTGGTTCAACCGCTGGTACGCGGATCCGCTGTCGATCCAGACCGTCCTGGAGAATGCGACCTTCGTGTCGCCGTGGCTGAATCCGAACGCGTGGACGCTCAAGGTGGAAATCCTCGCGTCGCTCCTGCTACCGTTGATCGTCTGGTGCATTGGCTCAAAGGACATGAAAGGCGCGAGCGGCACGGCGCGCAGTGCGCTGGTGTTGCTGGGCACGGTGGCGCTCGCCTGGGTCTATCGAGACGCGCCGTCCGATCTGACCCATTACGTATATATGTTCGTGGTCGGCGCTCTGGTCGCGAGGCACGGCGGCGCCGTGCGCCAAGGCCTGCTCGAAAGCAACGTCTTTGTGATGGGCTGCGTATTGCTGGTTGTGCTCGCCAGCGCGTGCTATCCGCTCGTCCATCCGTTCTTCGCCGACGTCCTGGTGGTGGCCGGCAGCGCGGGGATCATCTGCGCGCTCAGCCGCGGCAGTCAGGCCAAGGCGCTGGTTATCCTCGGCACGGGCTGGGCCCGCTTTCTCGGGCGGATTTCCTACAGCTTCTACCTGCTGCACTTTATCGCGCTCTATGCGACCGGCACCGTGCTGCTGCATCTTCTTCCCAGCGAGATTGTGATTCGCTGGCCGCTCGCGGTGATGGCCGCCGGCTGCCTGATTTCCATCGCGGTGGCGGTGCCGCTCGCGTTGCTGGCGTTCAACTGGGTCGAAAAGCCGTTCACGCTGATTGGCCGCCGGGTGAGCAGAATGCAAGCGGGTGTCGTCAGGCAGTAACCGGCGAGTAACCGGTGAGTAATCGGCGCGGGCGCATTTGCACGGCGCCGGCACGGCGCGCGGCACGTGCAGCGCGCGCATATATCGACCACGAAATCTGAAACCAGCCATGACCGATTCACCTTCATCCAAAGCGGGCAATGCGTCCTTGCCCGAGAGCCCGTTCGTCGACCGGCTCGGCGCGCAATTGCTGTCGGCCGCGGACGGCGTCAGCGAAGTCGCGCTGCCCTTGCAGCCGGATCATATGAACACATGGGCCGTCGCTCACGGCGGCGTCACCATGACGCTCGCCGACGTCGCGCTCGCGATGGCCGCGCGCAGTCTGGCCGGCGACGGCGTGGGCGTGGTGACCGTGGAAATGAAGGTCAGCTTCATGCAGCCGGGCCGCGGCGAATTGCGCGCGACCGGCCGCGTGCTGCACCGCTCGACCACCATGGCCTATTGCGAAGGCGAGATCCGCGACAGCGAAGGCCACTTCGTCGCCAAGGCGCTCGGCACGTTCAAGTACATGCGGCGCCTTGCCGTGGGCCGGGAGGTCACGCAGCAGCGCTTGCGCAGCGACCCGTCGGCGAAACCCGGTCCAAGCGACGGCTGAGCGCCGCGTAGGCGGCGCGTGCGAAGGAGGGCTGCGCGCAGTGGTTCCTGCTTGCGCGCACACCAGTTGCATCAGACGCATCAGTCAATTATTCGCCGATCATTCGCCGATCCAATCGGCCACTCATGGAGACGACCGTCATGCCCCAGATCAACCGTCAACTCGTGCTGGCTTCGCGTCCGCAAGGCGCGGTGACGCCAGATAATTTCCGGCTCGTCGAAACGCCGCTGGCCCCGCTCGCCGAGGGCGAGTTGCGCGTGCGCAATCACTTTCTGTCGCTCGATCCGTACATGCGCGGCCGCATGAACGACAGCAAGTCGTACGCCGCGCCGCAGCCGCTCGACGAAGTGATGATCGGCGGCACCGTCGGCGAAGTGGTGGAGTCGAAGAATCCGAAATTCGCGGTCGGCGACAAGGTCGTCGCGATGTTCGGCTGGCAGGAGTACGGCACCTCGAACGGCGCGGGCGTGCAGAAAGTCGACGATACGCATGTGCCGCTGTCGGCCTGGCTCGGTCCGGTCGGCATGCCGGGTGTCACGGCGTGGTACGGGCTGAACCGCATCATCGCGCCGAAGGCGGGTGAGACGGTGGTGGTGAGCGCGGCGAGCGGCGCGGTGGGCAGCGTGGTCGGCCAGCTTGCGAAGCTGGCCGGTGCGCGCGCGGTCGGCATTGCGGGCGGCGCCGACAAGTGCCGCTATGTAACGCAGACGCTCGGCTTCGATGCCTGCGTCGACTACAAGGCCGGCAATCTCTACCAGGACCTCAAGGCCGTGACGCCGAACGGCGTGGACGGCTACTTCGAAAACGTCGGCGGCGAAGTGCTCGACGTGACGCTCGCGCGCATGAACGCGTTCGGCCGGATCGCGCTGTGCGGGTTTATCGCGGGCTACGACGGCCAGCCGATGCCGCTCAAGCATCCGTCGCTGATGCTCACGCAGCGCCTGCTCGTGCAGGGCTTTATCGTCAGCGAACATATGGACGTGTGGCCCGAAGCGCTCAAGCAACTCGGCACGCTGGTCGCGCAGAAGAAGCTGCAATATCGCGAGACCATCGCGCAGGGGCTCGATGCGGCGCCCGAGGCGTTTATCGGACTGCTCAAGGGCAAGAACTTCGGCAAGCAGCTCGTCAAGCTGATCTGAACGGGCAGTCTTCAAGAAACGCGCAAGTAGACCGCAAATTAGACGCAAACAAGACGCAAACAAGGCGCAAAAAGCCGGTCCCTCCAGGAGTCACACGATGTTCGAATTCGCAGGCAAGGTAGCGGTGATCACCGGCGCGGCAAGCGGCTTCGGCCGCGCGTTCGCGCAGAAGGGCGCGTCGCTCGGCATGAAGCTCGTGCTGGCCGACGTCAACCCGGAGGCACTCGCCCAAACCGTCGATGCATTGCGCGCCGGCGGCGCCGAGGCGACCGGCGTGCCGACCGACGTGTCCAGCGCGGCCCAGGTCGACGCGCTCGCGCAGGCGGCGCTCGATGCGTATGGCCGGGTGCATCTGCTGTTCAACAATGCGGGTGTGGGTTCGAGCGGCTTCCTATGGGAAAGCTCGGCGAACGACTGGTCGTGGGTGTTCGGCGTGAACGTGATGGGCGTCGCGCACGGCGTGCGGGCATTCACGCCGATCATGCTGGCGCAGAACGAACCTGCGCATATCGTCAACACGGCGTCGGTCGCGGGCCTGCTGTCGCCGCCCGCGATGGGCGTCTACAACGCGTCGAAGCACGCCGTGGTGTCGCTCACCGAGACGCTTTACCACGACCTGCAACTGGCGCAGGCAGCTCAGCCAGGCACGGAGGGTGGCCTCGTCGGCTGCTCGCTGCTGTGTCCGGCCTTCGTGCCGACCGGCATCGCCGACGCGGAACGCTCGCGCCCCTCGGAGCTGCGCAACGACCGCGCGCCGACGCGCTCGCAGATCGCGGCGGGCAAGCAACTGCAGCGCGCGGTGCAAGCGGGCAAGCTGACCGCCGACGATGTCGCCGACATCACCTTCGAGGCGATCGCCGCGCGGCGGTTTTACATCGTCACGCATCCGGGCATCATGGCGAGCGTCAAGCTTCGTCACGAAGACATCGAGCACTTGCGCAATCCCGTCGATCCCATGTCTCTGAAGCCGGAAGTGAAGAACGCGGGCTAGGCGAGAGCCAAGCCCGCGCTGCACTGCCGGCACACTGGTCAACCCACGGCGCCTGAACGCCATCCGACGCACCATGCCGCTGAATCCGAAGATCGAGCAGATGCTCGACATGATCGCGCGGGCGAAGCGCCCGCAGCTTCATGAATTGACCGCGCAAGACGCGCGCGTCTCCTACGAAAAAAGCGCGCCGATTCTGGAGATCGCGAGCGCGCCGATGTTCGCCGCAGATGATCTGCAGATCCCGACCCGCGATGGCGCGACGATACGTGCGCGTCTGTATCAGCCGGTCGAGCCGAGCTGGGCGGAACCCGCACCGGCGCTCGTGTACTACCATGGCGGCGGCTTCACGGTGGGCAGCGTCGACACGCACGACGCGCTGTGCCGGATGTTCGCGCGCGACGGCCAATGCATGGTGCTGTCGGTCGATTACCGGCTCGCGCCGGAATACAAATTCCCCACCGCCGTCGAAGACGCGTTCGACGCCGTAACCTGGCTGCACGCGCACGCCGCGGAGTACGGCGTGGATCCCGCACGGCTCGCGGTGGGCGGCGATAGCGCGGGCGGCACGCTGGCCACGGTCTGCGCGGTGCTCGCGCGGGATGCCGGCATCGTGTTGGCGCTGCAAATGCTGATTTATCCTGGCACGACCGGCTATCAGCAGACCGATTCGCACGCGCGTCTCGCTGATGGCTTTCTGCTGTCGAGCGACACGATTCAATGGTTTTTCGAGCACTACGTGCGCGATGCGGGCGACCGCGACGACTGGCGTTTCGCGCCGCTGGACGGCCAACGCGGCGAGCCCGGTTTCCGCAGCGTGGCAGCGGCATGGATCGCGACGGCCGAATACGATCCGTTGAGCGATGAAGGCGAAGCCTATGCGGAGAAATTGCGCGCGCAGGGCAACGCCGTGACGCTCAGGCGCTACCCCGGCATGATCCACGAGTTTTTCAAGCTGGGTGGGTTCGTGCCCGAGGTTGGAGAGGCGCATGCGGATGCGGCCGCGGCGCTGCGCGCGGCGTTCGGCGTCGACTGAGCGCGAGGCGTCAGACAGTCAGGCCGGCGAGAGGCGGAGGGTCACCCGGCCCACATCACGCCATCACAGGTTCGATATTGAACGCGAAGCTGCGCTCGAAGTCGCCGGGCCGCGCGATCCGGTGCGAGCCGTTGTCATCGCTGCGCTCCGCGATCGCCACGCTGATCACTTCGCCATGCGCCGCCACCCGCAGCGCGGTCGTGCCGCGCGTGCCGTACTCCGGCGTTTCGATGAATGCCGCCGACAACGCCCGTTCGCGTTCGAGCGGAATGCCGGTGGCCGGCAACTCGTCGTCGCGGGCAAGGTGCGGATCTCGCATCAGATCGATCAGATGTTCGAGCGGCGGCGTCGCCGTGCGCGCGAGCAGGGTGCCCAGTTCGGTGCGCTTTCTGACCAGCTTCGGCCACGCGGTATCGAGCACCGCGTTCGAAATGCCATGCGTGCCGGGCGCGAGCAGTTCCGGCGCGCGCTCCGAGCGGTTGCAGTACCAGGCGAGTTCGCGACGCGTCCAGTCGCCCACCAGCAGATTGAAACCGTTGTAGATGTCGCCGGTTTGCGCGACGTGTTGCAGATACGCGAGCGGCGTGCCGTGCGGATTGCCGTTCGCGTCGCGGGCCGATCCGCTCAGCCAGTCGCTCACCAGCGTGCCGCGCGTCGGCGCGTCCGCGCGCATTTCGTGCGGCGCGCGGTAGTTGGTCAGCGCGGCGAACCGGCCGTCGCGCGACACGCCGAGCCACGTGCCGCCGCCCTGCAGATCGCGGCCCGCCAGCACGGCGGGCGCGTCATGCCACCAGCTGACCGGTTCGGCCGTCCTGCGAAAGAATTCGTCGCGAGTCGCGGCGAGCGTGAAGCGCGGCCCGTCGAGCGCATCGGGCCGCCAGTCGAAAACGATCAGGCACATCGGGGGGCGTCTCCCGGTGAGGCGTTGTAGTTGAAGAGAACCGTAAAAAACGGCGCCTGATAGCGCCGCTCGTTATCGCGCGAGGCGTTCAGACCTCGGTGGGCAAGCCGTAGGGCAGCGCAACGAAGCGCAGTGCCGGACCATCAGCCGCGCCCAGATGCACCGAGCCGTTCTCGAGCGCCGTCAGTTTGATCTCGACCAGCAGATCGACGCCGCCTTCCGGTGCCGACGCCGCGTTCACCACCATGCCGCACGGCTGGCCCGGATCGTCCGAGTGGAACAGTTCCACGCCGGCGCGCACCGTGTCCAGTTCGCCGGCCACGTTGGCGAGCGAGGTGCGCCGCTTGATCGTGCCGCGATACTGGCTGCGCGCCACCACTTCCTGGCCGGGATAGCAGCCTTTACGGAAATTCACCGCGCCGAGCACGTCGAAATTGACCATTTGCGGCACGAACTGCTCGACCACCGGCTGGGTGATGCGCGGCTCGCCCGCGCGAATATCGAGCCAGTCCCACACCGCCGGCGAGACGCGCTTGAGCTTGCCGTCGAGCAAGGGCAGTTGCGCCTCGATCAGCGCCTTCGGGCCGATCCACAGATAACGCAGGCGCCCGAGCGCGTCCGGCACGCGAATCAGCGAGCCCGCCGTGCCGTCCACCTGCACGTGCACGCCGTCCGGCAGCGCGTCGAACACCGTGGAGAGCGCCTTGCGCACATCGCCGGCGAAACCCACCACCGCCAGTTCGCCGCTCGCATCCACGAGCTTGGCCTTGGCGCGCAGCACGAACATGGACAGGCGCTTCTGTACCGCTGCCTGCACGTCTTTCGACACCAGCAGGCGAATCGTTTCGCCGCTGCGCCACGTCAGGAACGACGCCAGCAGGCGTCCCTTGGCCGAGCAGTAGCCGGCCAGACGCGCATGGGCGGCGTCGAGGTGCTGGGTGTCGTTGGTCAGCTGGCCGTGCAGGAAGCTCGCTGCGTCGTCGCCGCTGGCGTCGATCACGCCGAACTGCGTGAGCGGCATGTAGGCGCCCTGGTGAATCACTGCGTCGAACTCATCGGC
>DASVNP010000407.1:0-5483 GCA_036383775.1 Paraburkholderia sp.
GCTCTTCGAGCGTGCCCGCGCCGCCCGGCAAGGCGACGAACGCGTCGGACAGGTCGGCCATCATTTTCTTGCGATGGTGCATGTCGGGTACCACATGCAATTCGGTCAGGCCGTCATGGCCGACTTCCTTGTTGACCAGCAGTTCGGGAATCACGCCGATCGCGCGGCCGCCTTCGGCCATGACCATGTCGGCGATCACGCCCATCAGGCCGACCTTGCCCCCGCCATACACCAGCGCGAGATCGGCTTGCACCAGCGCGCGGCCGAAGGCGCGCGCGGCTTGCGCATACAACGGTTTGGCTCCGTTGGAGGAGCCGCAATACACACACACCGACTTCATGTTCAAGCGTCCTTCGGTTCGTTGCGGGGCGCGGCGCCTTCCTTCGGTGGCAGGTAGTCATAAAACTCGCGCTTGGGCATCTTGCCCGACACGAGGTCGTCGAACAGCTGCCGCGAGCGGCCGCGCAGATAAGGCGCCATCAGCGACACGATCTGCACGCTCACCTGATGCAGCTCCGCGCGAATCGCTTCCTGCTCGTTGTATTTGCGCGGGTTCATCACGAACTGATAGGACAGCCAGTACGTGCCGATCACGCCGACGTTGGTGGCGATCACGTGCAGTTCTTCCGGCGTGGCGACCATCTCGCCGTCGGCCACGAGCTGGTCGCAGAACTGGCTGGCAAAGCGCACCTTGTGGCTGATGATCTGCTTGAAGTGCGTTTCCAGCGTGCGATTGCGTGCGAGCAGATCGTTCAGGTCACGATACAGGAAGCGATAGCGCCACGTGAAATCGACCATGTACTGCAGATACGACCACATTTCGTCGATGGTCGCGCGGTGGTCGTCGGGAAAACGCAGACGCTTTTCGATCTCCTGCTCGAACTGGCTGAAGATGCTGTTGATGATGTCGTCTTTGTTGCGGAAGTGGTAGTACAGGTTGCCTGGACTGATTTCCATTTCCTCGGCGATCGTTGTCGTCGTGACGTTCGGCTCGCCGATTTCATTGAACAGCTTCAACGACAGTTCGAGAATCCGTTCGCGCGTGCGGCGGGGAGGTTTGGCTTCCATGTCGTCCGGCCCTGGTTACGCCGGGCTGCGCGCGCGAGGGCAAGCCGACGCTGCGTTGTCCGCCCGGACGCGGTTGGTATATGTTGAGCGCCCCCAAACCTGTCGATGCGCGGCAGGTCCCCCGAGGGGACAATCTCCCAATCTCCGAAGGGAATTCCCTTCGAGGTGGGCGACTTCCTGCGGAGCGGAAAACCCGGGGCGGCCCAGCGTTTTCTTCTGAGACTATCGGACGATTATAAACCGAGCGTTCTTATACCAAGCGGATACTCAGGGTTTTCATTCGATGGGACGGTTGCGCGGCTCGCTGCGCGGCGCTAAAGCGGCCGGCGGCGCGCGTTCATAGCCACGCTTTGACCCAGCGCACGACGAGCGGGCCGACGAGCAGCAGCCACGTCATCACGCACATGCCGAGTGCCACCATCACGGCCGCGCTGCCGAGATCCTTGGCGCGGCGCGACAGTTCGTGGCGTTCGAGCGAGATGCGATCGATCGCCGCTTCAACGCTCGAATTCAGCAGTTCGACGATCAGCACCAGCAGCACGGAACCGAGCAGCAGCACACGCGACACCGGCTCGACCGGCACCAGCACGCCGCATGGGATCAGGATCGCCGCCAGCGTGAGTTCCTGGCGAAACGCGCTTTCCTCGCGAATCGCCACGCGAAAACCGGCGAGCGAGTTTTTCATCGCGTGCCAGGCGCGCGTCAGGCCGCGATTGCCCTTGTACGGATTGAAGGGCAGCGGGGCAAACGGATCGTCGGGGCTCAGCGGCTCGTGTTGCGCGTCGTGCTGGAGGTCGCCCGGCGCGTTCGCACCATTCACGCCCTTCAAACCGTGCGTGTGATCCGCATGATCCGGCGCGCCGGGGTGGGCCACGTCGTCGAACGGCTCGACGCTGGCGGTATTGCCGTCGGCGTCGAGAGCGCTTAGCGCGCCATTCGGCGCGCGTCTTGCAATGGATGGTCTGTTTTGCATGGACAGCCCGGTACGCCGCGCTATACCGCCGCGCTTTCCTCTTGGTACGACGTGCGCGGCAGCGGTTTCAGATGCGATGCGAATTGCTCGGAGGCCGCCGCCCACGAGAAGCGTTCGGCCCATGCACGCGCGTGGTTGCGATCGATCTTCAAGGCTTCGAGACAGGCCTCGCGCAGATCTTCGTGCATCGCGCCCGCGCCGCCGTCGCCGAGCACGTCGATCGGGCCGGTGACAGGGTAAGCGGCGACGGGTGTGCCGCAAGCAAGCGCTTCGAGCAGCACCAGCCCGAAGGTGTCGGTGCGGCTCGGGAACACGAAGACGTCAGCCGCAGCATACACCTTGGCCAGTTCGGCTTGCGTGAGCACGCCGAGATAGTTGGCCTGCGGATAGCGCGATTTCAGTTCGGCGAGCGCCGGGCCTTCGCCGGCGACCCACTTCGAACCGGGCAGATCGAGCTTCAGAAAAGCCTCGACATTCTTCTCGACCGCCACGCGTCCCACATACAGAAAGATCGGCCGCGCGGTGTTGAGCACCTTCGAGTCCATCTGGCGGAAGATATCCAGGTCGACGCCGCGGGTCCACAGCACGACGTTCGTGAAGCCGTATTTCTCGAGGTCGCTCTTGACCACCGGCGTGGGCGCCATCACCGCCAGCGAAGGCTTGTGGAACCAGTGCAGGAATTTGTAGGTCGCCGAGAGCGGAATGCCGAAGCGCGCCTGCACATATTCGGGAAAGCGCGTGTGATAGGCCGTCGTGAACGGCAGCTTGTGCTGGATCGCGTAGGCGCGCGCGGCCATGCCGAGCGGCCCCTCTGTAGCGATGTGCAGCGCGTCGGGCGCGAACGCGTCGATGCGCTCGCGAAGCTTGCGGCGCGGCAGCAGCGAGAGGCGAATCTCCGGGTAAGTCGGGCAGGGGATCGTCTTGAATTCGAGCGGCGTCAGCAGATCGACGTTATGGCCGAGCGCGCTGAGTTCGCGTGTGGTGTTTTTCAGCGTGCGCACGACGCCGTTGACCTGCGGTTCCCACGCGTCGGTGACGATCATGATCTTCATCGGTTTCGGCCCAATTGAAGTTATAAGGACAAAGCGAAGGACTACGCGGTCGCCCGGGCCTTTTGCACGCCGGCTTCCGGGGCGCGCATCACGGTCCAGTAGATCACTTTCAGTTCGCCTTCATACGTCTCGACGAGTGCCGAGAGACTTTCGACCCAGTCGCCGTCATTGCAATACAACACGCCGTCGATATCGCGTATCTCGGCTTTATGGATGTGCCCGCAGACCACGCCGTCGCAACCGCGGCGGCGCGCTTCGTCGGTCATCACGCGTTCGAACGAGGAGATGAAGTTCACCGCGTTTTTCACCTGATGCTTCAGGTACTGCGACAGCGACCAGTACGGAAAGCCGAGCCGGCTGCGGATCCGGTTGAACCAGCGGTTCAGGATCAGGATCAGGGTGTAGAGCGTGTCGCCGAGATAGGCGAGCCATTTGGCATGCTGGATCACGCCGTCGAACAGATCGCCATGCACGATCCACAGGCGCTTGCCGGCGAGCGTGGTGTGAAACGCCTCGCCGCGCACGTGGATGTCGCCGAACGCGAGGTCGCAGAACTGGCGCGCGGCTTCATCGTGATTGCCTGGCACGTAGATGACCTGGGTGCCTTTGCGCGCTTTGCGCAGCACCTTCTGCACGACGTCGTTGTGTGCCTGCGGCCAGTACCAGCCTTTCTTCAACTGCCAGCCGTCGATGATGTCGCCGACGAGATACAGATACTCCGACTCGTTGTGACGCAGGAAGTCGAGCAGATAGGGCGCCTGGCAGCCGCTCGAGCCGAGATGGATGTCGGAGAGCCAGATGGTGCGGTAACGGTGCGAGTCAGCGTGATCGTCGTCGTGCTGGCCCGCGTTGGCGTCGAGCGGCACCGGTCCGGTCGGCAGCGGCAAGCCTTGACTGTGAGTGGGATCCGGGCGAAACGCGACGGGGTCGACGCTCGGGCCGGTTTGGCGGAACAGGGAAGTCGCGGACGTTTTGGGGTCCATGGCTCACGCGTCGAGTTGCAGTGCCCGTATTGGGCCGCGCGCGCGTGACTGTGCCGTGACAGTCACAAGAAGTTCTTATTACTACGGAACCTTTAGCGTGAGACGCTGATCACCCGCGTGCCCGCCAGACGGTCATGCAGGAATTGACGTTGCGGGTCGAGGCGGCCCGTGGTGGCCCACAGCACGAACCAGATGCCCGCGATCGAGAGGGTGTGCGGCAGCGTGAGGCCGAAGAGCGGGTGCAGCGCGAGCGGCGGCAGGAACCACAGCCACGCGAGCGCGTAGCGGGCGATCGCGCGGCCGGTGGAGAGCGCCGTGCCGTCGGCGGCGACCACACGCAGGCGCCAGGTTTTCATCGGCAAGGTCTGGCCGCTGTGGGTCCAGAACCACACGAAGTACAGACCCACCACGAGGCCGATCCAGCCCGCCAGCAGGTTGTGGTGGGTCAGGCCGTTGCGTTGCTGCGTGAGCGTGCTGAACAGGTAGGCGGAGATGAACACCACGCCGAACAGAATCACAGCTTCGTAGAGCAGCGCCGCGAGGCGCCGCCGAACGGTGGGAGCGGTGGGCGTGGTGCCGGACGACTCGGCGGGCGGTGTCAGGGTCGTGAGCGGCTGGGACACAGCGGGGCGCTCAGGAACCGTTGAAAATCGACGGCGCTTCGGCCGGCGAAACCGGCAGCGGCGTGGCGGGCACGAAGCTGCCCGCGGCGGGAATCGGCGGCACGGCGGCGGCCGGGCTCGGCAACGACGCGCCGACCGCGGCGCTGGCTGTCGCGGCGCTGCTTGCGCCGTGCTCGCGCGCATTGACCAGACGGTCGATCCCCTTGATTTCGGTGCGGCCGGAGGGCGGCGCGCTGACCACGCTGGGGCGCCGCTTGCGCTCGCTGGCGGCGAGCCGTTCCTTCTGTTCTTCAGGCAACTGCTGATAGGCCTTCCACGCATTCTGACGGGTTTCGCGCGGCAGTTCCTTCGACACCTGGTAGTTTTCGCGCGCGACGCGCCGCTGATCGGGCGTCATGCGGGTCCATTCGGTCATGCGGTCATGCAGGCGCTTTTGCGCATCGGGCGACATCTTCGGGTAACGCGCCGCGATTTTTAGCCATTTGCGCTTGCGCTCGTCGCTGAAGGTGTCCCATTGGGACTCGAACGGCGCAAGCGCGATATGCTCGGCCGAAGTCAGGCGCGACCACGCCAGCGGGCTGTTGTTGCCGGGCAGGCCCGGCAACTCGACGGCGAGCGTGGGCGCGGGCGCCTTGGCGGTCGCGTTGCCGCCGGCGGCGGGAGCGCTGGCGGGCGACGGGCTGGGATAAAAGCGCGGATACGTCGCGGCAAACGACACCAGAGCCGCAATCGTGCATCCGAAAACTACGGCCAGGCCGCGCTTGTAACTCACCCGAAAAATCTC
>DASVNP010000408.1:0-5241 GCA_036383775.1 Paraburkholderia sp.
GGCGGCGACCACCGCGGCTACACCGACTATCCGACGCTTGAACGAAAGGCGGCGGCATAACCTGCAAATACAACGCTGCTGTTGAGGTGAAAGTGGACATGGCCACAAGCGCTCTCGAACCGTACGCGACCTGCCGAACAATTTCATACGTGCCGGACGAAGCTGTCCGGCACGTATGGGAGGCGAAGGACGGCACGTCGGTGCTGTTGCGTGCAATCGTACCCGACGACTTCGAAATCGGACGCGACTTCGTCAATGGACTGTCGCGATCGACCGGGTACAAGCGTTTGATGTCCGGACGACGGCCGACCTCCGACGAGATGCATCGGTGGACCCATATCGATCCTCAGCGCGAAGGCGCGGTGATCGCGGTAGTATTGACCGACGGTCGCGAACGGCAGATCGGCGTCGCACGCTACGCAATGGCGCCGGGCAAGCACGATGCTGCCGAATGCGCGATCGTGATCACCGACGCGTGGCAAGGCAGAGGGCTCGGCAGCCAATTGCTGTCGAGCATGATCACGCTTGCACGGCAGTCGGGTTTGACGCGTCTGTATGGTACGACGCTCGCAGAAAACGACGCGATGGTCAGGCTCGCGCAGCGGTTTGGATTCCGGGTGTCCTACGATCCGAATTCGACCTTTCTCTGGGCCTTGTCGCTCGAGTTGAGGTCTCAGGAATAGATCGCGACGGCGTGACGCCTTCGGGTAGTTTCGATCAAACAGCCGGGCGAATTGCCGTCGTGATTCGCCCTTCCGCTAGCGCTCACACATCAGCGTTTTCTGACTTTCCGTGTTGTAGAACCAGGGCCTCTGCATAATCTGCAACATTTTCTGCTGTGTTGCATCGACCGGTTATCCACATCTGAGAGCGGCCGTTGTCGTCGCCGTGATCCGAAGGACGGCGAGGGGTTGAAAGTAAGCATCCGATTGCGATGAAGGCCAGCGTTCTCGGCATCTGAGGAGAGAACCTCCCGAAAGTACCTGGCAGCCGCCTCTCGCACGCCGACGCGTGGACGTCGGGCACAGGCCGACGATGACGCGACTCTGGCTCTCCAAGACCGGTACCGCGCTTTTGTGCGCAAACTACCAGCGTATATGGCCGGAAATCCTCGCGTCATCGCTTCTGCGCTCGACTACCTGTTCATTGCATCGGCCATCGAACGGATCGGGGATCACGCGAAGAATCTGGCGGAACTCGTCATCTATGTCGTCAGGGGCACGGATGTGCGCCATGTGTCGCGCGAGCGGCTTGAGCGCGAAGCCCTGGATCATTGAGCACCGGGCAGCAGAGGCTCTCCGATCGTGCGAAGCGCCAGATGATCGTCACGCCTCTCTGGACGACAGTTCTGCCCGGCGTCGTAGCGTAACCGGCGAGGGCCTTAATGGCACGACGAAGGCGTCTGCCATGTCCCGGTCAAAGAGATCGTCCACGATCGTGCATGCTGCAATGTACCCGCCATTCAGGGCGGCGGCCTCGCTATCGAATGCGTGGCCGCCCACCTCCCCCAGTCTGAGTTGCGACAATCGGGGCACCGCGCTACCCGCCTCGAAAATGCGAACAACAGCAACATAGCCCGGATGGGCCGATGCGCGCTTTGTCGGGCCGTTGCAGAAATCAGATTCGACTGCAACCTGAAGGGTGAAGCCGTTGTACTCGTATGTCTGTGCCATGGGGTGCTCTATTGACTTGCGGTGCTTGCAGGCTCGCATGCCTGACATGGTTTTCAGCCGCGCACAATCGACCGGAATCCCCTCGCAGTCGCAGGCGAATTGTCATAACTATCGAATTTTATTCTTCGATAGCGCCGAAATACCTGAAACGCATAATTGTGACATTTTTGTGACGATATAGTGTGCGAAGTACACATCGAATGCCGTTGCAAACCACACCGGATCGCCGCTTGCTGCCAGCATCAAGGGAAGGCACCAGGTTTTGATCGCGCAACTTCATCGATTCATCGTCGGTGTGGTCATAAAATCGGTGCCTCGTATAAGAGGTCAGACTTCGCATGAAAGACAGGGCAACGGTTCTATGTATCCGGGATGTCCGGGTACTGCTGGTCGCGAGGGCTCGCGCGCGGTGGGCGCTGCCAGGTGGCAGAATCAGGCGCGACGAGACGCCTGCTGATGCCGCGCGACGCGAGCTTGAAGAGGAGACTGGACTTGTTGCGACGGCGCTGACCTATCTGTTCCGGTTTGGTGGTCTGGGCTCGCTGCACGATGTCTTTCTGGCGGGTGTGCCGTCCGACGCGGTCGCACAGCCTGGCAACGAGATTGCGCGATGCCGGTGGTTTGCGCCGTCGAAGATCGCCACCCTGTCGGCCAGCGTTCCTACACGCGGCATCGTCGAACTGCTGTTTCCGCATGGGCAGATTCCGGTCGTTGCGCCATCTGACCAGACGCAGACGCCTGCCGATGAAAGCGTGACCATCGCGGTGAAATAGAAATACGGTGTGCGTCGAGGACACGCCGCCCCTTCCCGTCACATACGTGCAACGGGCACCTGGCAAGCGCCAACCGATGTGATCCGTGACGAATTGTGCCGACACGGTCAGACGTTGAATAGAACCGCCTGCGCAGGTGCATGCAGATGTATCAATGGCGGCCAGCTGATGCCTGCGACTGCCTTCGGCACGTCCCGCCAGAGCGCGTGATCCCGCGAGGTGTCACATGAAGCGTATGTACGATTATCTCGGATTCGAAGTCGAGGTCAGTGTCGAACCGAATCTCACGGTGGCCGATGCCGGCAAATCGCGTGAGGCACCCGGGTACGTGGCGGTCGTGACGATCAGTAAGGCGGGCGAGCCCGTTTCGCGTTTCACGCCCCTGCGGCTTGGCGAAGTGGATGGCCGCCCGTTCCGGAGCGAAGCAGACGCCCTGATGAGCGGCTTTTCCGCTGGGCGTCGTCTGATTGATGACCTGGGCCGCAGCGACGGCGACTAGCATTCCGCCTGCGCCTCACCGATCTGCTTCACATGAGTCATTCGCACGTCTCCTGTTAGCGGCCTCGCTGTGCACTGACGCACGAATGCCTGCGCCAGTTTTCCCGACAATGGCGTATATTCATCCGACTACCTGCGGCGCTCATGGACGGGGTGTGCGGCGCCAGGTCGGAAGTGTGTCGAGGAAACCGGCGATACGACGGCACAACGGGGGCGCAACCATGCCGACGACATTCACGCTGATCGATCTGGCGGGTTCGATCGCGCTTCTGCTGCTGGGCACGCAGATGGTCCAGACAGGTATGCAGCGGGCATTCGGCGCAAATCTTCAACCGATCCTCGCGCGTTCACTACGCAACCGGGGACATGCCTTCCTTGCCGGCGTGGGCGCGACAGCTGTCACGCAAAGCGCGACGGCAACCGGCTCGCTGACGGCCAGCCTTGCCGCAACCGGATGCGTCGACGTCGTTCCGGCGCTTGCCATGATGCTCGGAGCCAACGTCGGTGCGACGCTGATCGTGCAGGTGTTGTCGTTCGACGTTGCGGCGGTCTCGCCGGCACTGATACTCGTCGGCGTACTGATGTTCCGCAGGTCGTCGAACGCGCGGGCTCATGATCTGGGCCGCGCGTTCATCGGACTGGGCCTGATGCTGATCGCGCTGCACGAACTGCTCGACCTGATGACCGAGTACGAAGACGCGCCCAGCCTGCGCATGCTGCTGGGTGCCGCCTCAACCGTGCCGCTGGTGGATGTGCTGCTGGCGGCGAGCCTGAGCTGGGCCGCGAATTCAAACGTCGCTGCCGTGCTGCTTGTCGCGTCGCTGTGCGCCAGAGACGTTGTGCCGCCCGACACCGCATTCGCTCTGGTGCTGGGGGCAAACCTGGGCACCGCAATCAAACCGGTGCACGAATGGACCGGGCCTGACGATCCTGCAACAAGGCGACCTCCGGTTGGCAATCTCCTCATCCTGGCGACGGGCGTCACGCTGGTGCTGGTTGCACTCGGGCCGATCGGGCGGTTCATGGTCACCATGGAACCCGACAACGCAAGGGTGGTAGCCGACTTCCATACGCTGTTCAATGTGGTCCTGGCCGGGCTGTTCCTGCCACTACTGACTCTGTACGGAAACTTCCTCGGCCAGTTGATGCCGGCGTTCATCAAGGTCACTGACCCGCCCGGCCAGTTTTATGGCGGGCAGAGCGGCATGCCGGTTCCGCATGATGCGCCCCAAGGCGCAACGCGTCCGGCATCGCGCCTCAAGGCCGACCCCGGCGAACTGTTGCTCGAGGTCCGTCAGCGTCTGCGGGAAAACGCCCCGGTTCCCAGGAGAGTCGCCCACCAGCGCAACGATCTGCTGGATAGCGTCGGTTTCAACGGGAGGGAACGGCTGCCGTCATGCGACGCGGTCCGGTATGAAGAGGACGAACGGCGAGCCGATGCTCAACCAGGACCTTCAATTCGCGACAGGGATACACCGGACAACAGCGTCAGGATTCGTGCATGCGGGCAGCACGTGCTTGAAAGCACCACCGCCGACGGTGTAGTTCTGCAGTACGGAGCAGCCCGATCAGTCTGGCTGACACTTCAGGACCTACGTATAGTGCGGCAGGCGGAACCCGCTGCCGGAAAGACAGCATCGACGCTGGGGACGTACATTCAGGGCACCGCGCATCTGGACGACGGCTATCTGTGCGTGATGGGCGAGCCCTCGACCAGGCAGCAAGCCATCAGCGTCACGTTTGCGCCGCGGGAACTCAACGACGGCGATCATCGGGGCCTTCGCGAATGGCAGGATGCCTTGGGCATCACGTTTTCCGACATCCCCCTCGGCACGGCCCGACTTGGCTACAACGCTGCTGACCATGAGATGCAGGAACCCGGTCAGTGGTGGGCGTCGTGCCATGTGCCGGCCACCAGCATGCAGGGCCTCATCGAAGCAATCGATGCTGCGCAGCTCACGGATGTCAGGCTCGCGCTGTCCCTGAAGGATCTTTATTCGATGACCACTCAAGTCGCAGAAGCGCCCGGCGACGCGTGTGTGTTTCTCAGGCCCGACAGTGTCAACGCAATGGGTTTGCCCGAAGTGGCGAGCGGATATGTGACGCACATGGCATTCGACCTCGCCAGGATCAGGCTTGGTCATCGTGGAGGAGAACCCTCTGGCAACGATGCTACGTCTTCCGGGCGTGATGGCCTTCAGGAACCGGGTGCGGTTCAGATGCTCGACAAGAAACTGGGAAGGCTTGCCGTCTGGGTGAAATGGCTTGCCGCACTTGTTGTCATGCTGGTTATTGCT
>DASVNP010000409.1:0-8080 GCA_036383775.1 Paraburkholderia sp.
GGCCGCTGCAGCGCCCGAAGCCGCCTGCGGCGGCGTCGCCGCGGCCGCACCGGAGGCCGGGGCTGCCGCGCTGCCGTCGACGTCGTCATACTTCGGCAACGGCGCTTCGTCGCCGTAGTTCGGCAGCGCCTGCGCCTGCTTGCCGTCCGACAGCAAATACTGACGGCGTTGCAGATACGCATTGCGCACGAACGAATACTTGTCGAGCGCGGCGCCTTCCAGCACATCGCTCGCGCTCAGCAGATTCGCGCGGGTGTTGATCACGTTCAGGCCGTACAGCGCCCAGCTCAGGCCCGGAGGATCGATATAGCTGAGCGGGTTCACATAGTAATTGCCGATCGAGCCGACCGCGTCGCGCACGGTGCTCGGTCCGAACAGCGGCAGCACCAGGTACGGACCTGCCGGCACGCCGTAATGGCCGAGAGTCAGGCCAAGGTCGTTTTCGTGCTTGGGAAGCTTGGCGAGCGTAGCCACATCGAACAGGCCGCCGACGCCGAACACCGTGTTGATCACGATCCGCATGATGTCCTCGACACCGTCCGTGATCTTCAACTGCAGCAGGTTGTTCGCGGCGATATAAACGTCGCCGATGTTCGAGAAGAAGTTCGTCACGCTGTCACGCACCGGCTGCGGCGTGATGAACACGTAGCCCTTGGCGACCGGCTTCAACGCGTACTGGTCGAGCTTGTCGTTGACGGTGAAGATCGTGCGGTTCAAACCTTCGAGCGGGTCGCCCTTGGTCGGCGTCTGCACGGTCGTGCAGCCGGCGAGCAGCGCGGCGGCTATCGCCAGCTTGCCGGCCTGAAAGGCGCGCACGCCGCTTTTGCGGGGGGTCTGCATTCTTGTTCTCCTTATTGACCGGCCGCGCCGGAGGCCGGCAGGCCAGGCGCGGGCGCTGCCGCGGGTGCACCCGCGGAAGAGGCCGGCTTGGACGCACCAGAATCCGCGGCCTTGCTATACAGGAACTGCCCAATGAGGTTTTCCAGCACGATCGCCGACTGCGTCATGGAGATGGTATCGCCCGCTTTTAACATCTCGGTGTCACCGCCGGGTTCGAGCCCGATATATTGCTCGCCGAGCAGCCCCGAGGTCAGGATCTTCGCCGAGGTGTCTTTCGGAAACTGGTATTGCTTGTCGATGTCGATGGTAACGACAGCCTGGTAGGCGTTGCTGTCGAAGCCGATCGAGGCGACCCGGCCCACCGTCACGCCCGCGCTCTTCACGGGTGCGCGCGCCTTCAGTCCGCCGATATTGTCGAACTTGAGCTTGACCGGATAGGTTGCCTGGAACGACAACGAGCTCATGTTGCCGGCCTTCAGCGCGAGAAACAGCAGCGCCACGAAACCCAGCACCACGAACAGGCCGACCCAGAAGTCGAGAGCAGTCTTTTTCATCGTTATCCCAAAGTGAATCCGCCACGCCGCCGGCACTCCCCGCCGCGCGTCCAATGACGCGCCTGCGGCGGACAACGCGCGGCGCAGTCCTAGCTGAACATCAGTGCGGTCAGCAGAAAGTCGAGGCCAAGCACCGCCAGCGACGCGTACACGACCGTTTTGGTCGTGGCACGCGACACGCCTTCCGGCGTCGGCTTGGCTTCATAGCCTTGAAACAGCGCCACGAACGTCACGGCGAGGCCGAACACCACGCTCTTGACGACCCCGGCGCCGACATCGCGCCAGACATCGACGCCGCCCTGCATTTGCGACCAGAACGCGCCGGCGTCGACACCGATCAGCAGCACCCCCACCACATACCCGCCGAGCACGCCGACGGCGCTGAAAATCGCGGCCAGCACCGGCATCGAAATAATGCCCGCCCACAGGCGCGGCGCGACCACGACCTTGACCGGGTCGACCGCCATCATTTCCATCGCCGTGAGTTGCTCGCCGGCCTTCATCAAGCCGATCTCGGCGGTGAGCGACGTGCCGGCGCGTCCGGCGAACAGCAGCGCCGTGACCACCGGCCCGAGTTCACGCACGAGCGACAACGCGACCAGCAGTCCGAGCGCCTGCTCGGAGCCGTAACGGTTCAGCGTGTAATAGCCTTGCAGACCGAGCACGAAGCCGACGAACAGCCCCGACACGGCAATGATCACCAGCGAATAATTACCTACGAAGTGGATCTGCTTCGTGACAAGACGCGGCCGGCGCAACAAAGGGAAAAACTCGAACACGAGCCGGAAGAAAAAGCGCGTGGCGTACCCGGCCGTGCCGAGCCCGTCGAGCACCGAGCGGCCGATCGAACTGATCATGACTGACCTCCGCCGATGCCGAAGTCCGCCGCAAGCGGCGTCTGGCTGGGATAGTGGAATTTGAACGGACCGTCCGGCGCGCCGTCGATGAACTGGCGCACCGTGGGATCGGTCGACGCCCGCAGTTCGGCGGGCGTGCCTTCGGCATGAACTCCGCCGTTGGCGAGGAAATACACGTAATCGGCAATCGCGAACGATTCCGGCACGTCGTGCGTAACCAGGATCGAGGTGGCGCCCAGCGCCTGATTCAGCGCGCGAATCAGGTTCGCCGTGATGCCGAGCGAAATCGGATCGAGGCCGGCGAACGGCTCGTCGTACATCATCAGTTCCGGGTCGAGCGCGATGGCGCGGGCTAGCGCCACGCGCCGCGCCATGCCGCCCGATATCTCCGACGGCGCCAGATCGCGCGCACCGCGCAACCCGACCGCGTTGAGCTTCATCAACACGAGGTCGCGAATCAGTTCTTCAGGGAGGTCGGTGTGCTCACGCAGCGCGAAGGCGACGTTTTCGAATACCGACATGTCGGTGAACAACGCGCCGAACTGGAACAGCATGCCCATCTTGCGGCGCAGCGCATACATGCCGTCGCGGGTTTGCCGGCCGACGTCCTGGCCGTGGAACAGGATCTGGCCGCGCTGCGCGCGCACCAGACCGCCGATCAGACGCAACACCGTTGTTTTGCCGCAACCCGAGCCGCCCATGACCGCGACGACCTGACCGCGCTTGAAGCGCAGATTCAGGTTCGACAGGACGAGCCGGTCGCCATAACCGAAGTCGACGTCGCGCAGCTCGAGTAGGGTCTCGGGGGAGGAAGACACGTAACTGACAGTCCTTTTAGACGGAAGGCCGAATTATAGGGCCATCATCGAAAAGCTGCCGTGAGGTGCCCTGTCCCTTAACGAAACGTGACGATTATCGCGTAAACCCTTGCTGCAATGCAGAAACGGCGGCAGCGGGATCCGCCGCCTCCGTCACTGCACGCACCACGGCCGCGCACCCGACACCCGTCGCCAGCACGTCCGGAAGCACTTGCAGGTCGATGCCGCCGATCGCCACCAGCGGCACGACACCGTCGAGCAGCCGCACATAGCGGGCAAGGCGCTTGAGACCCTGCGGCGCGGTCGGCATGACTTTGGTGGTGGTCGGAAACACCGCGCCCAAGGCAATGTAGCTGGGGCGGAAATGCAGCGCCTTCAGAATCTCGTAGAAACCGTGTGTCGACAGGCCGAGCCGGATGCCAGCCGCGGCCAGAGCAGACAGGTCCGCCGTGTGCACGTCCTCCTGGCCGAGGTGGACGCCGTAGGCACCCGCTTCGAGCGCCGCCTGCCAGTGGTCGTTGATGAACACCTGGGCTTCGTGCTGGCGGCCGGCGGCCACGCAGCGAGCGATTTCGCTCTTCAACTCGTCGGCGGGTTGCGCCGATTTGCGGCGCAACTGGACCGTCTTCACGCCAAAGCCCACCACCCGTTCGACCCATTCGGCGGTCGGCAGCACGGGATAGAGACCCAGCCGCTCCGGACAACGCGCGAACGCTTGCGGCGGCGCCTCCGGCAAGCCGGCCAGACGCGGGAAGCGGCTGAGATCGGTGGGGAAAGCGTCGTCGGCGCGGGTTTCGTCGCCGTCGCGCCAGGCGAGCGCGAGCACCAGCGCGTCGTGCGGATCGAAGCCGCAGTCGAGGAACGCGGCCAGCGCGGCAATCCAGTCTTCCGCCAGATGCCCCTCGAGTCGGTATTTTTCACCGCCCAGATACAGCGTGGCCTTGTCCTGCGCGGCTTCCACCACGCCAGCACCCTGCACCAGCCAGCGCGCCACCTGCTCGCCATGCTTCTGTGCATCGGCGATGACGATCAGGTCGCCGCCGTTCGGCTCGTCCGGCGCGGTGAGGCAAATGCGCCACGGCGCGTGAGTCGGCGGCCAGTCGCCGAGCCGGGCGCGAATGCGCTCGGCGGCTTCGGTGAGTTCGTCGGCGGGCGGCCAGAAGAGGTCGCGATCTTTCAATGCCAAAGTCTGAGTCATGCGGCGCTCCCGTCTTGATGCCAGAACGGCATGCCGACCACCGGCGTGCTCGCGTGTGCGCTTTCGCGCTCGGCCATCGGCCCGGCCAGAAACGCCTCGCGCCCGGCCTCCACGCCCAGCGCGAAGGCCCGCGCCATCGCGTCGGGGTGCGTCGCCTGAGACACGGCCGTGTTCAGCAGCACGCCGTCGAAGCCCCATTCCATCACCTGCGCCGCGTGGGACGGCACGCCGAGCCCCGCGTCGACGATCAGCGGCACGTCCGGCAGACGCTCGCGCAGCACGCGCAGGCCGTACGGATTGATCACGCCCTTGCCCGTGCCGATCGGCGCGCCCCACGGCATTAGCGCTTCACAGCCGGCATCGAGAAGACGCCGGCCTATCACCAGATCTTCGGTGCAATACGGCAGCACCTTGAAGCCGTCCTTGATCAGTTGCGCAGCCGCTTCGATCAGACCGACCGGGTCGGGCTGCAGCGTGTAGTCGTCGCCGATCAGTTCGAGCTTGATCCAGTCGGTCTCGAAGATTTCGCGCGCCATCTGCGCGGTCGTCACCGCCTCGCCGACGGTCAGGCAGCCGGCGGTGTTCGGCAGAAGCGGCACGCCGTGGCGCTTGAGCAGGTCGAAGAAGCCGGCTTCCGCCGTGCCTTCGTTCATCTGCCGGCGCAGCGCGACGGTCACCATGCCGGGGCGCGCGGCCGCGATCGAATCGGACAGCGATTGCAGCGATGGATAGCGCGACGTGCCGAGCAGCACGCGGCTCGCGAAAGTCTGGCCGTAGAGCGTGAGCGCGTCGGCGGTCTGGGGGGAAGTCATTTGCATAATCTTTTGTCTCCGGCAATCCGGCCATGCGTGACGGGGCGTTCAGCCACCGGCCACGGGTTGCACGACGTCGAGCTTGTCGCCCTGCTGCAGCGCGCGCGCCGCATGCTGGGTGCGCGCCACGAAATCGCCGTTCAGCGCGACCGCGAACGGCGGACGCGCGCCGTAGGCGGCGAGCGCATCGGCGACAGTCGCGCCGGCAGGCAACGACAACGGCTTCTGATTGATATGAATGTCCATGGTGTTCGAATACGGTTCAATCGATGGCGAAAGCGGCGCGGCACGCGGCAACAGGCCGTGCGACGCTCATGCCGGCTCCCGCGCGGAGTCCAGGTGGAACAGCTCGCTCCAGCGCGCGTCGCGCTGCCAGCCGGCGAAGGCATCGGCGTCGCCGATGCGGCCGTCGAGCAGCGCCGCGGCGAAGCGCGCGGCTTCGTCGGCGACTTCGGGCACGATCATGTAGCCGTGCCGGTACAGGCCGTTCACGCGCAGTGTCTGCGCGCCATCCCACAGCAAAGCCGGACGGTGGTCCGGCAACGTTGGGCGGCACTGCGAATTCAGTTCGAGGATGCGTGCCTCGCCGAAGCCGGGATGCACGGAAAACGCCGCGCTCAGCAATTCGAGCGCCGAGCGCACGCTGACCGGAGACATGTCCTCGCCTTCCACTTCGGTCGCGCCGATCACGTAGAGATCGTCCTGCTTGGGCGCGATATAGAGCGGATAGCGCGGATGCAGCAGCCGCACCGGGCGCGTCAGGTTGATGCCGGGCGCGTGCACCCGCGCGACTTCACCGCGTATGCCGCGCAACGTGGGCAGCACGGGCTTCGCGCCGAGGCCGCGGCAGTCAATCGTGATGCGCGCGGGCGGCAGCGCATGGTCGTCGACGGGCGTATTCCAGTGCGTGTCGACACCGCGCTCGACGAGGCCAGCGGCAAGCGCGGTCAGCACCTGCCGGTTATCCAGTTGTCCTTCGTGCGGCAGCAGCCAGCCCTGATTGAAGCGCCCCGCCAATGCGGGCTCGGCGGCGCCGAGTTGCGCACCCGCCAGTCTGACGAAGCCGCCGTCCAGCAGTTCAGCCGGGGCGTTCGAGCGCACCCGGCGTTCGAACAACGGAGCCTCGGTGCGGTCGGCGTGATGCCAGACGACCAGCGTGCCATTGCGCTGAAAGAACACCGGTTCGGGCAATTCGGCCAAGATTTGCGGCCAGGTTTCGAGCGAGCTCGCACCGAGACGCGTGATCAGCAGTTCGGCACTCGCGGCCTCCGCGAGCGGCGCGAGCATCGCGGCGGCGACCCACGCCGCGGCCTGCGAACCATTGGCGTCGCCGCGCTCATAGAGCGCCACGCGATGCCCTTGTCCCGCGAGACGCCACGCGACCAGCCGCCCGCACAGGCCGCCACCGAGCACGGCGAAATCAGGTTGTGCAGGACGGCTCATCGCGCACGCTCCGTTTCGCGACGGCAAACAACGCGAACGCGGCACGGCGCGCCGAAGGCGGCGTGACGAAGAGCAAAACACATGTCTGAAGAATAGGCGGTCATCGAGTCCTTTCCGTACGGTCGAAAAAACACACGTACCCAGGACGAAACCGGCGGGTGAGACCGGCCGGGCAATGCGCGCTCCAATGACGGACGCCGCCCGGCGGGGTAGGGAAGACTGGTTGCTTCCGGAAACTTCCCGCGCCGGTATTACCCGGATCGGGTGCAAAGGGTCTCTCTCAGCCTCGCCACCGCGGCATGAAAATCATGCCGCCGGCGCAAAGCACCCCTGTTTCGTCGAAGGTCATTAGACCATAAAAGGCGCGGCGCCCGCAAACCAGCGCCTTGCGGCACTGCGCCCGAATTGATCCGGCACCATCTATCTAGTTATCAATACGATTGAGGGCAACGCTCTGGCACAATGCCCGGATCGGATGCCGCGCAAACGCGGCGCGGGTGATTCGCGTAGCCGGCCTCGCCGTGATCGCCGCGGCGTCGGGGCGGCGCCCTTAAGCGAGAAGTTAATTCTCGTTTAAGGGCTTCGCTGCAGAATCGGACCCTCACCCGGACGGGCCAGCCCACATGGGCCAGCACTTCTCTTCAGGACGCTCATGACATCGAATACCTCCGCCAGCCCCGCGCTGCCGCCTGACGATAAAGTCTCCGCCTGGAGCCTGATCAAACCCTACTGGGTCTCCGAAGAACGGAATACGGCGTGGGGTCTGCTCATCGCGATCATCGTGATGAACCTGCTGATCGTGTGGATCAACGTGCGCCTGAACCGCTGGAGCGCCGACTTCTACAACGCGCTGCAAACCAAGAACGTGCACGATTTCCCGCACCTGCTCATGGTGTTCTCGGGGCTCGCGTTCGGCTTCATCATCCTTGCCGTGTACGGCCGCTATCTGCGCCAGATGCTCGGCTTCCGCTGGCGCCAGTGGCTGACCACGCGTTATCTCAACGAATGGCTGCGCGACAGCGCCTTCTACCGGATCGAACGCGACCGGCTTGCCGACAACCCCGACCAGCGGATCAGCGACGACCTGCAATCGCTCGCCACCAGCACGCTGTCGCTAACGCTCGATCTGCTGTCCACGATCGTCACGCTGGTCTCGTTCATGACGATCCTGTGGTCGCTGGCCGGTGCGCTGACCGTTTCGCTCGGCGGCATGCCGGTGCAGATTCCGGGTTATATGGTGTGGGCCGCGGCACTGTATGCCGTGGTCGGCTCAGTGATCATCCAGAAGGTTGGTCATCCGCTCGTGTCGATCAATTACCAGGCGCAGAAAGTCGAGGCGGATTTCCGTTTCGGCCTGATCCGCCTGCGCGAGAACGCCGAACAGATCGCGTTCTACAACGGCATGGAGACGGAGAAGAAGAACGCGCGCTCGCTGTTTGGGCGCATCCGCGACAACTGGTGGCAGGTGATGAAGTACACCAAGCGGCTCACCTTCGTGACCGCGTTCTACGGCCAGATTGCAATCATCTTTCCGCTGGTGGTCGCCGCACCCCGCTAC
>DASVNP010000410.1:0-19007 GCA_036383775.1 Paraburkholderia sp.
GGCGCCCCGCTTTGCCAGGTAGTAGGCTGTCGCCGCTCCGAGCCCGCCAGAGCCGATGACGATCACATCCGCGGATTCGACCATCGCTGCGTCTCCTTTCCATCACGCCGCTCGAGTTGTCCGGCGAAGGGCGCGTGACTCATGATATACGTCAGAACCGAGCACCGGGTTGGCCGAGCACCGCCGTTCACCCGGAACGCCGCATGGACATTTAGGCATCCGTTAGCCGATCCACTGCGAATAACAGTTACACTGGATCACCCATGTTCACGTGCCAGGAGACTTCCATGAGCAAGCATGACGCCGTGTCGACTGCCATCAAGTTGCTGTGCGCGGGTGCCCTGGCCGGTCTGACCGCTACTTCGGCTCAGGCTGGCAGCGCGCCGGTGAAATGCCATCTGACCTTCAGCATGTCTGGATGGTCGGCCATTTATCAGCATGCCGAAGGACGCGGCAAAGTGACCTGCAGTAATGGGCAAAAGGCCGCGGTCAAGATCAGCGTGCACGGTGGCGGCCTGACCGCCGGCAAGTTCCACGTCAGCGGCCGCGGCGACATCACCCATGTCGACAGCATCAGGGACGTGTACGGCAGCTACGCGCAGGCTGGCGCTTCGGCCGGCGCGGGGAAAAGCGCTACTGCCCAGGTGCTGACCAAGGGAACGACGTCGATGGCGTTGAGTGGCAGCGGCGAAGGCGTGGACCTTGGTGTAGCGGTCGACGATTTCAAGATCGAACCGGTGCACTGAGACATGAGCGATGGTGTCACGTACTCCCTGCACCTGGCTTCATAGCAGTAAAGTTCGAGGAAGGCACTTGAAACCCTTCATGCTTGCGCATGTTGCTGCAAAAGCGTCCAGCGCTGCCACCGGTGATCCATGACCTCATTCGCACCCGCATTACCGCTCATACCCCGAGCGAATCTCTTCGGCAATCCGAGCAAGGCACCCCCCCGTATCAGCCCCGACGGCCAGTTTCTGGCGTGGCTCGCTCCAGTCGACGGGGTTATGAACATCTGGGTGGCACCCAGCGACGCGCCGGAGCACGCCTCGGCCATCACGCATGGCACTCAGCACGGTATTCACTCGTTTAGCTGGTGTGGCTGAACAGGCACGATCCGAAGTTCTTTGACCTCTACACGTCCAATATCGGCACCGGCGAGTTGTTGTTGATTGAACAGAACACGGATATGGCGAGATTCCTGGTGGACTAGCACTACCGGCCGCGCGCCGCGATGAGGCTAGCCCGAGAGGGCACGCAACATGGCCGGCAGGGGAGACTGGCTCGTCCTGGCATCGGTCACTTAAGCGAGGAACGCAGCGGACGGTCACGCAATTCGCCAGCGTCCGTTTTCTGGCGACCGGCCGTCCGCAATGGGTCGGAAGTCCCGATTCACCACACCTACTTGCTGAGTTCAAACGTAGTCGGCACCCACGTGCTGTGTTGCTCACCGGCGATACCGTACTTCCCATCGCCGGTCTTTTGCAGGAACGCACACCATCCTTCGGCTTGCAGTTTTTCCCACTCGATGTGGACGCAATACTGCCCCTTGTCATTCACCTTCCACGTGCCTTGGGCGTTGCCTCCTCCGTGTCTCATTTGCGCCGGTGATTCCCAGTTAGCGACGAAGTTGCCTGAAGGGTCGTTCGTCCATCGCCGGATATAGCCCCTCTGGCCGGTGCTGACGACTTTCGAGTCCGGAACGACTAGCATCAGGTCGTCCTTCGACAGCTTTTGCGCCTCATCGGCCCATGCAGACGACGCGATGCAGGCGAGCAGGGCTGCCAATGCTGTTGCGGCGAAGCGGTAAGTCGAGGTCATTTTCGTCTCCACTATTCGCGTCGTTCCAGACCGGATCGGTGTGGAACGCGTGCAAGTCAATGACCATGCAACAACCGAGCCACGGCAATCGGACAGTGTCGGACAGAGCGATGCCATTTCCCGCGAGCGGTGGATTTCAACGAAAGTGTTGCAGCGCTGAAACTGTCAGGGGCGCTGATTCGGGCCGCAACCTTCCGCTTAAGGACCGCCCCCGACGCCGCTCCCTGACCGTGGCAAACCATCAATTAATATCTTTTTCGACCTAATAGCGTCGAAAAAATATATTGGACGTATTACCGGCGATCTCGCACCATTCGTACCTTCCCAGCGCTCGCTGGGCGCCAATCCAATTCCAACTTCAAAGCCCGCAATACCAGAGGACACAGATGCCCCACTATCGATCGCGAACTTCGACTCATGGCCGCAACATGGCTGGTGCCCGCGCGCTGTGGCGCGCCACCGGAATGAAGGACGATGATTTCGGCAAGCCAATTATTGCGGTGGTGAACTCGTTCACCCAGTTCGTGCCGGGCCACGTGCATCTGCGCGACCTGGGCGCGCTGGTGGCGAAAGAGATCGAAGCGGCCGGCGGCGTCGCCAAGGAATTCAACACCATCGCCGTGGACGATGGTATCGCCATGGGTCACGGCGGCATGCTGTACTCGCTGCCCTCGCGCGAACTGATCGCCGACTCGGTGGAATACATGGTCAACGCGCACTGCGCCGACGCCATGGTCTGCATCTCGAACTGCAACAAGATCACCCCGGGCATGCTGATGGCCGCCATGCGCCTGAACATCCCGGTCGTGTTCGTGTCCGGTGGTCCGATGGAAGCAGGCAAGGTCAAATCGCCGACCGACGGCCAGGTGATCGCGAAGATCGACCTGATCGATGCGATGATCAAGGCGGGCGACTCCAGGGTCAGCGACGCGGACGTGGCGGAAATCGAGCGCAACGCGTGCCCGACATGCGGCTCCTGCTCGGGCATGTTCACCGCGAATTCGATGAACTGCCTCACCGAGGCGATTGGCCTCGCGTTGCCCGGCAACGGCACGATCGTCGCCACGCACGCATACCGCAAGGGCCTGTTCGAACAGGCCGGCCGCCTGGTCGTGGACCTGTGCCGCCGCTACTATCAGGAAGAAGACACCTCGGTTCTGCCGCGCAGCATCGCGAACAAGCAGGCTTTCGAGAACGCCATGGCGCTCGACGTGGCCATGGGCGGTTCGACCAATACCGTGCTGCACCTGCTGGCCGCGGCGCAGGAGGGCGGCGTCGATTTCACGATGTCCGACATCGACCGCATTTCGCGCAAAGTGCCGTGCCTGTGCAAAGTCGCGCCTGCAACGGACAAGTTCCATATCGAAGACGTGCATCGTGCCGGCGGTATTCCCGGCATTCTCGGCGAACTGGCCCGCGCGGAACTGCTCGACCTCTCGTGCACCAACGTGCACAGCGGCACGCTGGGCGACGCGATCGCCCGGTGGGACGTCGCGGGTGACGCGGGCGAAGAGGCGCAGAAACTGTTCCGCGCGGCCCCGGGCGGCATTCCGACCACCGTCGCGTTCAGCCAGGAAGCGACGTACGCGTCGCTGGACACGGACCGCAAGAGCGGCTGTATCCGCAGCAAGTCGAACGCGTATTCGAAAGACGGCGGCCTCGCCGTGCTGTACGGCAATCTCGCGGAGAAGGGCTGTATCGTCAAGACCGCGGGCGTCGACGAATCGCAGTGGATTTTCTCGGGGCGCGCGCGCGTGTTCGAGAGCCAGGACGACGCCGTCGAAGCCATTCTCGGCGACAAGGTTGTGGCGGGCGACGTGGTGGTGATCCGCTACGAAGGCCCCAAGGGCGGCCCCGGCATGCAGGAAATGCTTTACCCCACGTCGTATCTGAAATCCAAGGGCTTGGGCAAGACCTGCGCGCTGTTCACCGACGGCCGTTTCTCGGGCGGTTCGTCGGGTCTCGTAATCGGACACGCATCGCCGGAAGCAGCCGAAGGCGGCACGATCGGTCTGGTGGAAGAGGGCGACGTGATCGAGATCGACATTCCGAATCGCAAGATGCATCTGGCGGTGTCGGACGAAGTATTGGCACGCCGTCGCGAAGCCATGGAGGCTCTTGGCGACAAGGCCTGGCAGCCGGCGAATCGTGAGCGTGTGGTGTCGCAAGCGTTGCAGGCGTACGCCGCGCTGGCGACATCCGCCGACCGCGGCGCGGTGCGGGATATCTCGCAACTCAAGCGCAAGTAAGGTGCAAGTGAGGCGCAACGGCCCTGCCGCGCTGAGGCGGGCAGGGCTGCGAGACCGATAGGCCGGGTACGGTCTATCGGCCGCCGCGTTGTTGCATTGTTGTGCGCGGGCAGTTTGTTACTTCGTGAAGTGCCTTGCAGAACGCGCGATTCGCGTTGGACATGCCATGGACTATTTTGCGGCGGTACGGGCCTTTGTCCGCGCAGCGGAACTGCGGAGCTTCAGCAAAACGGCCCAGGAAATGGCGGTCAAGACCTCGACCATCTCGCGCTACGTGAGCGAGCTGGAAAAGGATCTGGGCATTGCCCTGTTTAACCGGTCGACGCGGGGGCTCGTTCTGACCGAGGGCGGCAGGCTGTTTCGTGAACACTCCGTGGTCGCCCTGCAGGCGCTCGACGACGCGCGCCAGGTGACGTCGTCACTGAATCTCACACCTCAAGGCGTGCTGCGCGTCACGATGCCGCCGGCATTCGGGCGCCGGCATGTCGTGCCGCATCTGCCGGCATTTATGTCGCGCTATCCCGACATCGACCTCGATATCGTGTCGGCCGACGAAACGCTCAACCTGATCGAGGCCCGCATCGACGTGGCGATCCGCATCGGCGTGCTGCCCGATTCGTCATTGATGGCGAGGCGCATGGCGCCGCATCGTCGTATCGTCTGCGGTGCTCCGGCGTATTTCGAGCGCAACGGAATACCTCGGAATCCTGAAGATCTGGCTGCGCACAACGTGCTGCGCTTGTCCCTGATGCCGGACGACATCTGGTCCTTCATTCGCGTCGACGGTACGCATCCGTTGCCGGAGCACGAACCGATGCCGGTGCAATTGCAGGGACGCTTGCGCGCCGACGACTCCGACGCCGTGCTGGAACTCGCCGTGGCCGGTTGCGGCTTGGCTCTTCTGCCGACGTGGCTCACCTCCACGGCCTTGCGCGAAGGGCGCCTGCTGCACGTGCTGCCCGAATGGGAGGCGCGCACGGGGCGCGCCGAACCCGCAATCTGGGCGGTCTATCCACCCAAAAAAATCGTTTCGTCGAAGGTGCGCGCGTTCGTGGATTTCTATGCCGAGACGTTTGGCGAGCCGCCGTACTGGGACGACGGACTCGCATTGGAGCGTAACCCTTAACGGGCGAAGCGGATGTCGAGCGAGCGCAGCCAGGTCTGCAAGCCGGCATCCTGGATCGGAATCACATAGGCATTTTCATTCGTTTCGTTGAAGTGCGCGTGCCAGTATCCCGGCGGCGTCACGAATGCCATTCCAGGTTCCCAATCAACTCGCGTCGGATTGACGATATTGCCGTTCTCGTCCAGCTCCGTACCAACCAGCGTGTAGACGCCAGGCTGGCCACCCGCGATGAAATCGAGCGCGATCGATTGATGGCGGTGCGGCTTCTGCACGGAGTGGGGCGGCACGATGCCGAACATGGCCCACAACACATGCGTGACGGTGCGCGTCTGCGGAAAGTTGGCGTTGCCCATCAGCACGCTGATGCGGTTGCGGCGGCCCGCATTGGCTTGAGCAGAGACCTTGCGCAATTCCTCCTGCGCGCGAGCGGCGGGGTAGAGCGTTGGCGCAAAGCGCGGCTGAACGCCCGTCGTGCCGAGGTACGTGAGCAGCGGGGCGTCGTTGACGTAGTAGAGCGTGGCGGTCGTGTCGGCGCTCAGCACAGCGGGGTAGCCGCCAGGCAGCGTGAAGAAATCGCCCTGCGCGAACGGAAAGCGGCTCTCGCCCTGAGTTACGTTGCCAGTCCCGCTGATGACATAGCAGACCTGCGAAGTCGCATTCGGCGCGAGCGTCAATGCGTCCGCCGCGTTGATGCGCAGGAAACTGGCGCTCAAGCCAGGACCCGTTGCCGGGCCGGGGCAACCCAGTTCCGTGGAGAGGTCGAGCGGCACGATGCGCGTCGTGCCGGCCGCGTAGAGCGAAGGCGGAAAGTTGCGGAACGGCACCCGCGAGATGAGCTTCGCCCCAATAGGATTCGCGGACGAGGTGTATTCGAAGTATTGCGCATCCGAGGTGACAGAAGCGGGTTCGGCGAGAAGCGCCGGGGACGTTTGGGTCAGCATGGTCTGCTCCTTTAGAAAGAGGAAGCTTTGTGTCAGGCCCGCCTTGAAACTGCGGGCGCGTTCGAAAGCTGAGCTGACTATAGGTGCCGGTCGCGGGCCTCAGAAGTGCCCGGAGTCGAAATCACCTTTGCGCAAAGGGGTATGCCGGACGAATGGATCTTGTCATTCGTCGGAATTGCGGTAGCGTACGGGGTGGCCGCCTTGTAAAAACGATGCACCCGGCGCGTCTTACCTGAAGGTGTTGCCGCGGGCGTGTCCCGAGCGACTGGGTGCGCCGACAACGAAGACGAAGCAGAAGAACAGTTCAGTCGTCCAACCAGCGACAGGAGCACGCTTCATGAACGCTAATGCAAACGCAGCAGCCGCAGCCGGTCTGGGTCAGATCATCCAGCACGTGTTCGTGCTGATGCTGGAAAACCGGTCCTTCGACCATCTGTTCGCGCTGTCGGGCATACCCGGCATCGTCGCCGCCACGCCCGCCAACACGAACACCTACAACGGCACCAACTACCCGTTCGGCGACGGCGCACCCGGCCAGATGCCCACCGACCCAGGGCATGAATTCGCCGACGTGGTCGAGCATTTATGCGGTGAGAATGTGACGTTCCAGCGGGGGCAGCCCTATCCGCCCGTCGACAACTCGGGCTTCGTCTCGAACTACGCGACCACCCGCTCGGAAGGCGCTCCACCGCAAGGCGGCGATGTGGACGACATCATGCGGGGCGCCGACGCCCGTACGCAGTCCCCCGCGCTGTACGAGCTCGCGACGCAGTTCGTGCTGTGCGACGGCTGGCATTCGTCGATGCCCGGCCCGACCTGGCCGAACCGCTACTTCCTGCATGGCGCGTCGTCGGCCGGGCTCGATCATTCGCCGACTTCGGCCGAGATGTGCAATTGGGTCGGGCTGGATGGCCTCGCCTATCCCAAAGGATCGATTTTCGACGCGCTCGGCAAAGGCAACTATCGTCTGTACCAGGACCACCTGGGCGATCCGCTCGGCCGCATACCGCAAGTCGCGTCGATCAAGGGCATCAGCGTATGCGACGTCGACGACCTGTCGCACTTCGAGGCGGACCTCGCCGCAGGCTACACGGCCCGCTATACGTTCATCGAACCGAGCTACGGCGACGTTGTGAACGACACCTACAAGAACGGCAGTTCGCAGCATCCGATGGACGGCCTCGCCGCCGGTGACCAACTCGCCGCTCGCGTCTACAGCGCGATCCGCAACTCGACGTTGTGGGACAAGAGCCTGTTCGTCATTCTCTACGACGAGCATGGCGGCTTCTACGACTCAGTCAAACCCGGCCCGGCAATCCCGCCGGGCGACGGCGCGCCTGCGACGCTGAACACGAACGGATTCGGGTTCGACGTGTACGGCGTGCGGGTTCCCGCGATCGTCGTGTCGCCGTGGGTCGCTCAGGGGCAGGTCGATCACACGACGTACGATCACAGCTCGGTGCTCGCGACCCTTGAACGCCTGTTCGGACTCCAACCGCTGACGGATCGCGACAGGAGCGCCAATGACGTGCTGTCGCTGATCACCCAAACCTGCCGCCAGGACTGCCCAGAGGAGGTCGGAACATGACTCAGCCGACACCCGCGCGTGAGCGCGACCACGAAGACGTACCCGATTCCAGCACGCTGATGGGGCTGCTGCACGTGCTGCGCAAGGCTCACATGGAGCTCGTCGGCGAGGATGCGGCACACCGGCGCTTCAAGCAGATCGCCACGCGCGGTGACGCGCGACGGTACATCGAAGAACTGATGCCGCATCTGACGGAGGAGCGCGAGAAGCGGCGGCAGCATCGGCACCGTGGCGGAAAATAAGGCGCCGTGGTGGGCCTGTTGCGTGATCTGGTGATCGTCCAGCAAGGGCCGTTCGACGCCGTTACTTGATGGGCCGTTCCATGACGATGACTTCGCCGGTGAATCTCGGATTGGTCGTGCGACGCACGATTTCAAAGCCCGCGTGCTGCCAAAACCCGAGGGCGCGCGGATTCGTCGATATGGCGGCGAGTTGCAGCCTCCGGCAGCCCCAATCCTTCGCTATCGCGTTGATCAAAGCCAACGCGGTCGTCCCGTAACCTCGACTCTGGTGAGCTTCGGAAAAAAGCAGAAGCCCGATCCATAGGCAATCGCCGGCCGGGTACGAGCGGATCACATCGGCACAGCCGACCATGTCAGGCCCAACGTAAAACCCGAAGACTGATTTGTCCGCCGCATCCTTGCTGTCTGGCTGGCCATTGAAGAAGTCTTCAACGTCATCTTCGGATGGCCGCCGACCTTCGACGAGTGCGGTGTACGAAGGCGCTTCCAGAAAGATGCGCAGCACGTTGGCGCGATCGCTGTGCGACCCGCTGGTGAGGGAGCGAATTGTAAGCATCATGGCCATGTCGAGGTGAGCGCGACAATTCTAGCTTGAGTGACGGGCGCAAGCGTAGGGGCTCCGCCCCACTGAAGGCCTTTGAGATGTGCGCGAACAACGGCGCAATTGTGTTCCATTCGACGCCATTGCCGGCTGGTGTCCGAAGATGGATAGGTATCCGTATTAACCGTGACATTCCGGTCAGAAGGACGAACCCGGTTGGCGCGTGGGCGTTTCATGGTTCCAGGGAGCCACGGCGCCAACCGATTCGTTCAACTCATACAATGCCCACCGTCCCGCATCCCGCTCCAGGTGTCTCCGTCCGGCCGCTGGACTGGGGCATGAACGGAGGACTGCCCGTGCTCCTTAGAAGCGGGTCAGCATGCCGACGGCGCCCATCACCTGATTGCTCGTCGCGGAGTTGCCGCCGGCGTTGTACATCACGGCGGTGTTGTTGTTGCCGATCGCATGCTGGTACATCGCTTCAGCGTACAGCTCCGTGCGCTTCGACAGCGAGTAGCGCGCAATCGCGTTGACCTGGTTCCACTTCGGATCGGTGCCGATCTTCGACTTGCTCGTACCGTTCAGATGACCATCCGTGAACGTGTCCATGAGGCCGAGATTGAGCGCCGGCGTCAGTGCGTACTTGACGTTCAGTTCATAGTTGTCGAAGTGAACCGAACCGTTCGACGCCGTCAAGCCGAACGCGGACGTATTCTGGTACTGGCTGTGCGAGTACACGAAGTTGACCGATGCCGGGCCGAACGAATAACCAAGGCCTGCACCGAACGTGCGCTGCACGTCCGCCGTCAGGTTGCCGCCGCCCGCGGTCGACTTGAACTCGCTCGGGTCAGCCGCAACGTTCTGATTGGCCGTGCCTGCAGGGGTGCTCGCCGCGCCCGAGCCGTTGATCTGGAGGTAGGCCGCGGCGAATCGCAGCGGGCCGTTGTTGTAGCTTGCGCCGGCGCTATACGCACGATCGACGGCGAAACTGGTGCTGTTGCTGAACGCGTACACGCCGCCGAACTTGAAGCCGGCGTAGTCCATGCTCGTGAACTTCACCGAGTTGCTCAAGCGCACAGTATGTTGCAGGTTGTCATTGTCGTACACGTGTGCGAAGCCCGAGTCGCCGAACGTGCCTGCCGTACCGGACAGCGGCGCGACAAAGTCGACCATCGAGTCATACTGACGGCCCATCGTGAGGACACCGTATTGATCGCCGCTCAGGCCGACATACGCTTGGCGGCCGAACAAGCGGCCACCCTGGCCGAGCGCGCCGTTGTTGACGTTGAAGCCGTTTTCGAGCAGGAAGACCGCGTGCAGACCGCCGCCCAGGTCCTCGCTGCCGCGCAGGCCGAAGCGGCTGCCGCTGATATTGCCGCTTGCGAGCGCGACGCGCGCGCTACCGTGGCTGGGGGTACCGTTCTGAACATTGTTCGTATACGCAATGCCGGCATCGACCAGGCCGTACAGCGTGACCGAGCTCTGTGCGTTGGCAGCGGACGCCGCGAGTGCAGCGCAGCCGGCGACGGCAACGGAAATCTTTCTCATTGAATCACTCCAGTTCTTTGGAACGAGGGAAAACGGCGTAAGTAGAAGAAACTGCGAGAAGCCGCGAGGAACCGCGTCCGGCAAACCGGCTCGCATTCTTGATGGGCTTCCATTGCGAGTGACGCTGTCGCAACGGCCATCGGTCGCGAAGTGAATGCATTCCATCGGAGATGGACGAGTTTCGCTCGCGATGGACCGCGTCGGATTCGATCGCGACAGGCGTGACTGTCAATTGGCGATGCAAACCACCGTTAGTCAGGCGAGTCTACGATAGGTAAGTTTCAGTAATGGTGACTTCGCGAAATGACGCGTGATCAGAAATATTTGCGGGTCCCGTCACATTGCCGTCAAAATGTAGCAATAACGCGGCTTTCAGATGGGTGAAGCGACGGTCGCACGACGCCGTGCCTTGCTTTTACACGCGCTTTGGCGTTGCGATGATGCGACAGGCAGATGGCCGGCGGCGCATTCACGAGGTCCGCTGGAAAATAGGGTGCGGTACGAGACAATGGCCGCGTGGCGGGGTTGGAGGCCACCATTTAATGGCTTTGAACTCGAACACCGCGTTCGCGCGCGACGCGGCGAACAGCAAAGGCCCATGACTTTCCGAGTGTCGGCAAGACAACCGCCTCGGTTATGTTGGCTGAGCTGGCGCCCGGCGCGATCGTAGAACAAAACAGATTCGACAAAGGCGGGGGAGAAAATGCAAAACAATCAGCAGGGAACACAGCGATTTGTTCCGGGGCGAGATCTTTTCGTACTCCGGCTTATCGTAGGCATTGTTCAAGGTTTGGCGCTGTATCTGCTTCTGAACGCTGCGCATAATCGCAGTGGCATTGCGACCATCCCGGTTCTGTTCTTTCCGCTGTTTCTGGTTATCCTGCTTATCCCGACCACGCTCATTGTCGGCCTCCCCCGAATGAGCGGCGCGCGGCTCGCGATGTGGGCTGTCGCCATCGCCACGGTTGTCGCGATTCTTGGCTATCACGACGCGTGGCGATCCGCAGGCACCCAACTCATTGGGATGTCGCCAAATGGCCGTACAGATGCACCTCTGCCCTCAATTACAGTTACGTTCCACAGTGGCGTGATTGTCTTTATGGCCTTTTGTCTCATTCTCGCCAATGACGCGGCACGCTCCTGGTTGGCTCCGTATGAGTCGTATTTCGAAGTCAGTTGGAAACTCGGGCTCCAGATCTGCCTGTCCGGGTTGTTCGTCTGCACACTCTTTCTTGTGCTCTGGCTGGGCTCTGCACTCTTCCTGTTGCTGAAGCTGCATTTTCTTGAGCAACTCCTGCGTGAGTCATGGTTCAGAATTCCTGTGAGCGCGATGGCATTTGCCGGGGCCCTGCATATCACCGATGTGAGGCCGGAGCTGATCAGGGGATCGCGCACGCTTGTCCTGTCACTGCTTTCTTGGCTGCTCCTTGTCCTCGTTGTCATCGTTGGCGGATTCCTCGCATCCCTGCCGCTCACCGGACTCGGATTGTTATGGGCCACGCGGTCAGCCACGTGGATCCTGTTGGGCGTTGCGGCGTTGACGATTATCTTTGTTAATGCCGCTTTCAAGGGCGGCCCAGGGATAGATCAGGCGCCGAGAGTGCTGCGCCTTTGCATGAGAATTTCATGCCTCATGCTTCCCGTGCTGGTGGCGCTCGCGACTTACGCGCTCGCATTGCGAATTGGCCAGTATGGACTCACACCGCGCCGCGTGTTGGCCTGTGCCGGAGCCTTCGTGGCTTGCTTATACGCCGTTGGCTATGCGTGGGCGGCGCTGAATCGCAGTGATACCCTTCCAGGAATCGCGCCTGTGAACGTGATCACGGCGTGGGTCTCGATCGCTGTCCTCGTTGTGTTGTTCACTCCGCTGGCTGACCCGGCAAGACTGTCGGTGGCAAGCCAGGTAGACCGCCTCCTCGCGGGAAGCGTGCCGCCCGAGAAATTCGACTATCACTTCCTGCGCTACGGATCGGCTAAATACGGTCTGCTGGCTCTCAAGCGCCTGGAGGGAGAGGCTCAGGCACCCAATGCCGCCACGATTCGCGAATTGAGCGCGCGGGCCGCGCGGGAGCCTGACCGAAACCTGTTTAACGCGGGCCGCCCGGATGCCGCGACGCTCGCCGCCAATATCGTGTCACGCACGCCAGGGCAGCCCGTGCCGGCGTCATTTCTCTCAATGGACTGGAATCACGCCCCGCAACGCTCGATGCTGCCGATCTGCCTGAACTCTGGCGCGGTGAAGTGTGATGCGTACCTCGTCGACCTGAGCGGCGCTCACAAGCTTAACGTCGTGCTCTTCCCAAACAGCGGAACCGTTGGATTCGTGTTTGATCAGGCCGGCAACGGAGATTGGCAACTCGTTGGCAAGTTTTCGATCGCACCGGACTGCACTGCGGTTCGTGATGCCCTCACGAAAGGAACGTTCCAACTCGTTGAGCCACGACTACGGGACATTCAGGTCAACGGTCAACGCGTCGAGATCGAGGCGATGCCGGCGCGCAGCGTAGCGTGCTCGGGACCGCGGTAACTGCCGCATGCTTTGTACTGCCGATCGAAGGGCCGCTTCTGGATAACAGCGCGTCAAAACCCGGAACGTTTGAATGCCGAAACCAGATACTCGATGAGCACCTTCACCCTCATCGGTACTCGCCGGCCAGCCGGATAAACTAGATGAATGGGCACGCGCCCGGGTTGCAGTTCCGGCAGCAATACCTGCACCTTGCCGGCCCGAATTTCTTCCGCCAATAACCAGAACGGCGCCTGAGAAATGCCAAGACCGCACAGCACGGCTGCGCGAACATGCTCCGCATCGCCAGTCAGCAGCGAACCGTGCGGAACATAGGAGACAGTTTCCTTCCCGACCTTGAGCGACCACGGGTAACGCTCCCGGCCCTTCGCAAAAACGATGCAGGTGTGCTGGTCCAGGTCCGCAAGCCGGGTCGGCACACCTTTCCCGGCAAGATAGCCGGGACTTGCGACGAGGACGAAGTCGGTCTCGGACAATTTCCTCGCGGTGAGCGATGAATCCACCAGCCGCCCATGGCGCACGGCGAGATCGACACCGTCGCCAACCAGATCGATTTGCCGCTCCGACACCGACAACTCGATAGCGACATCGGGATACTGTCGAAAGAACTCCGGGAGGAGTGGAGTAATACACAGCCGGCCGTGCGCCGGCGCGGTATTGATCCTGACGATGCCGCGCGGCGACTGCTGGCGCTCGCCTATTGAAGACTCGAGCGCGTCGAAGTCGCTCACCAGTTGCCTCGCCGACGCGTAGAACGTTTGTCCCGCGTCCGTGATCACGACCTGACGCGAGGTCCGCAAAACGAGCTGGGCGCCAAGATGCCGTTCCAGCGAGCTGATTTGCTTGCTGACCGCAGGCTGTCCAATCCCTTCCTCACGACCCACCGCAGAAAAACTGCCGCATTCGACGAGGCGTACAAACAGGCGAATCGCATTCAATCGGTCCATATGGGTTGCCCGCATCAATTCCAGAATGGAATCGATGGTATGTCTTGAAGCAGCGTTTCGGCAATGGATGAAGTTGCTTATGTTACGGGCTGTGCAATCACTTATACCCGGACAAAAGGAGCCGACCCGATGAAAGCGAATTGCGTGACACCCAGCTGGAAACTGGAGCTTCGCGATATCCCGACCCCGAGCGAACCCGCGCCAGGGCATGTTCTTGTAGATATGGATGCCTCGGCGATCAATCCTGGCGACAAGACGTTCCTGAGAATACCCAACGCGGCAGGTAACGCACTCGCACTGGGCCGGCACGACGTGTGGGGTGCATCAGGAGCGGGAAGGGTGGTCGCGGTGGGAGCGGGCGTGCCGACGGAATACACAGGCAAACAGGTGGCGATCTACCGGTCGCTCGGCAGAAGCCCGGAGAGTGTCGGGCTTTGGTGCGAACGCGCGCAGGTGCCTTATACGGCTTGCCTGATCCTGCCGGACCATGTTCGTGCGCGGGACTATTGCGGTTCGCTCGTCAACGTCGTGACCGCTTACGCTTTTCTGGAAGAGATCGCCGAAGCGGGCCACAACGGTGTGATCGTCACGGCCGGCAACTCGGCCACAGGCTACGCCATGGTTTCACTCGCGCGTAGCAGGAAGCTACCCGCGATTTTCCTGGTGCGCACCGAGGCAGCGCGGGAGGCGCTCGGCCGATTGGGCGCGGAGCATGTCATCGTGACGAACGAGCGTCTCGCCGATACGCTCGGCCCATTGGCCGCCGAATTGGGAACGACGGCGGTGTTCGATGGCGTCGGCGGCGACTTGCCCGGAATATTTACCCCAGTCCTGCCGATGAATTCAACCCTCTATATCTACGGCCTTCTCGGCGGCCCTGCGCCAGTCTCCATTCCGTCCATGCTCTTCATGATGAAGAACCTGACCGTGCGGCGATTCAGCAACTTCGAGAGCAGGACGGTGAAAGAGCAGGAGAGGCTTGTTGCAGCGCTGCGAGCGCTCGAGTGCGTGATCGACGATCCAGTGTTCACTACCAGAATTGGCAAGGAGTTCCGTTACGATCAGATCGATCTGGCCATGGCTTACGAATCGTTCAATGGCGCTAAGGCTGTCCTGGTACCCTGAGCACTGCTTTGACTCCGGCTGTGTGCCACGTCACCGCGAATGGAACACAATACCCGAACCCACGGGTGCCTCTCTCTCAGGTGTGAAGGTGCGCATCACTCGCCAGCGTACGGTCGGAAGAATCGCCCGACACAGTGGCGCGGACATAGCAGCCGGAGTAACGTCCGGTCGCCCGTGGCAGTCAACGGCACGCGTATCAGGCCGTGCCGCGCGGTGCCAGAGTGGCGTTCGCCGCAGCCCGCAGTTCAGCGAGCAGCGCGTTACCTGCCCATGATGGCCGCACCTCGCTTCGCTCGGCTTCCCGCACGAGTTCGCGTAGCCGTTCGTTCACCGGTGCCGGTTGCCCGAGGTGTTGTGCGAGGCGCACGACTTCGCCGTTGATCCAGTCGATTTCCGTGGGCCGTCGCGCCGCCAGATCGTCGGACATCGACGAGCGCGCAAGCGGATCGATCGTCAGCATCGCGCGGCCGAGCCGTTCGAACAGCGCATCGGGCACACCGAGAACACGCGGTATCCAGCTTGCCGGAAGCGGCGTCAATCTGGCGGGGCGTATGCGGGCTTCCTTGAGCAGCGCCAGTGCTTCTCGCTGCGCCAGGGCGAGGCAGAGCCGGTAGGCGCGCTGCGAGAGCTCCTCCTTCAATGGCCGGTTCGCCAGCGCGTTGATCGCGTTGTTGAGATTGAGCAACAGCTTCGCCCACTGCACCGGCAGCATATCGACGTGCTGGACGAGCGGAAGCCCCGCTTTCCTGAACTCGTCGGCGAAGGGCTGCATGGCCGGCGCTCGCTTGATCTCCAGCTGGCCCGCTGAACCTTGATGAAATGCACCCGGGCCGCGTTCGACGACATTGAACGGCACCATGCCCTCCAGCACCGTGTGTTGCGGCAGCGCGGCGCGCAGCACATCCGCATTGCCGACGCCGTTCTGGAAGCTCACGACAATCGTGCCGGGGCGAAGCACGCTCGCCAGTTCCGCCGCGGCCTTGGGCGTCGCGGCCGACTTCACGGTGACGAGCACGAGATCGGCTGCGGCGGCGCGAGCGGCGTCCGTGGATACGTCGAGTTGCTCCGGCGGGACATACCAGCGGCAATGGTCGTGCCGCGACAGCGCGAGGCCTTCACGGCGCAACTGATCCACGATGCGGGCGCGTCCAATGAAGCTGACATCGCTGCCCCCGGTAAGAAGCCGTCCGCCGACATAGCACCCAATCGAGCCGGCGCCGTAGATAACAATCTTAGCCATCCGGATTCTCTCGCGTCCTACTCAACGAAATCCACAATGCGCAGCATCGGCGAGTTAGTCGGCGTACCCGGGGTTGCGACGATCGAGCCGGCGTAGCAGTCCAGGCCACACCAGTGCTCCCGGCGAGACCCCCCGCGTCACTAGCCCGATCTGCTGCTTGATGCCGTCAAGAATCGGCTGCCCGATAGGCGTCAGCTTTCCGCCGCCAGCCTGGGCGCGCACCTGAATCATGCAGGCCACCTCGAAGAAGTACATCGCAACGAAGGCGTCCGCCGGCGTCGCGCCGACAGTCAGCAAGCCGTGGTTGCGCAGCATCAGATTGGTGTTGCTGCCCAGATCGCGAACCAGACGCGGCTTTTCGGCCTCATTGAGTGCGATGCCCTCGTAGTCGTGGTAGCCGAGCGACGCCAGCACGCCAAGCGACTGCTGCGAGAGCGGCAGCAGCCCCGCCTCCTGCGCCGACACCGCCACACCGTTGATCGAGTGCGTGTGCATCACGCAATGGGCGTCTTCGCGTGCCGCATGCACGGCGCTGTGGATCGTTAAGCCGGCCGGATTGATGTCATAGGGCGATTCGACCATCTTGCGGCCGTCGAGGTCGATCTTGACCAGTGACGACGCAGTGATCTCGTCGAACATCATGCCGTACGGGTTGATCAGGAAGTGATGCTCGGGACCGGGTACGCGCGCCGAGATATGGGTAAATACCAGGTCGTCCCACCCGAACAGCGCGGTGAGCCGGTATGCCGCTGCCAGATTGACGCGCGCGTCCCATTCGGCAGGTGACACGTCGTTCTTCAGGCTGACATTGGATGAGGCCACGTTGTCACTCCTTGTTCGAGGATTCAAACGTCAGGTGCCGGCATGGTGGCCGGCATACCGGCAGCACACCGGCAGCAAGCCGGCTGCAAGCGGCCGCAAGCCGGCAGGACCACGGTTATTGCGGAGGAAAGACCGTTTTCCAGTCGTCTTTCATGCTGACCACGACCCAGCCGCGCGTCGCGGCTTCGTCCCATGCCTTGTCGAGGCGCACCGACCCCGCATTCCGATCGTAGGCGAATTCGCGAGCGCCATTGTCGTGATGCAGCAGCAGCCCGAGCGAGGGGCCGGGGCCGCTCGTCGTGTATTCGAGCATTTCGCGGTCGCCGTCGGAGCTGCCAAACGCGAGAATCGGGCGGCGGCCGATCGCGCGATAGATGCCGACCGGCTTGGCGGCGCCGTCGTCGACAAAATCGAGTCCGGGTTTGCGGATCAGTGCCTGCTTGCCGCCGCGCGTGTCATACGTCAGTTTCTCCTCCGTGCCGACAATATGGTCGGGTGAAACACCGTAGGCCCTGCCCGCCGAGATGCGCATGAATTGCGCCGTCCCGCCGGAGACGATCCAGATCGTGAACCCCTTTGCCCGCAACAGATTGAGCAGTTCCAACTGCGGTTGATAGACGAGATCGGTATAAGGACGGTTCAGCGTTGGGTGCTTCGCGTTCGCAAGCCAGTCGCGGATTGCCTGATCGTATTGATCGGTGGTCATGCCGGTGTTGGCTGCGTCGAGCAGTTGCAGAAGCTCTTTGCTGTGCTTGGCGAGCCCCGTGTTGTCATGCGCCATCAGCGCCTTGAAGGCCGGATTGCGCCGCCATTCGGGGTGACGGGGAGCCGCACTCTTGACCTGATCGATCATGAAGAGCACCTGGAACGGCATGGGCTGTTCGCTCCAGAGCGTGCCGTCGTTGTCGAACACGGCGATGCGCGCCTCGGGCGGAACATAGGTGGACGTGCCTGCCCGCGTTACGTCGGCCACGAACTTGAGGATGGCGGCGCGAGCCGCTCCGTCCTGCCATGAGGACAGCGCCGCCGCGTCCGGCACGACAGCCGGCGCCGTGCTGGCGGCGGACGGTGGCGGTTCCTGTCCGGCGCAGCCGGCAAGCGCAATACATGCAAACGCCGCAAGTCCCGCGAGGCGGCGCACTGTAGCGAGCGACCGCCCGCGGTGCAGGATCGAACTCATCGTCTTTTTGTCTCCTCTCGAATCGTGCGAGGAATTGTACGGGCGACGAGTGCGAGCCGTGCTTCTAATCGCCTCCCGGCCGCAACGACTTGATCCCGGGAGGCACGCTGGCGAGTCTCCCGCTCACCAGGGCAGCGAGTAGGTCTTCGTATTGGTAAAGCTCTTCATGGCCTCCTGAACGCCTTCCTTGTAACCGAGCCCCGAATCTTTCACGCCGCCGAACGGCGTGAGTTCGAGCCGGTAACCCGGTACTTCGCGCACGTTCACGCTGCCCACCTCCAGCTCGGTAATGAAGCGCGTGATGTAGTCGAGCCGGTTCGTGCAGACCGAGGACGACAACGCGTAGTCCGTACCGTTCGACATGCGAATCGCTTCGTCGATGTTGGCAAAGCGCAGGATCGGCGATACCGGGCCAAAGGTCTCGTACTTGACGAGCGGCATGTCGGGCGTGACACGATCGACCACGGTCGGCGAATAAAGCGCGCCATCGCGGCGGTTGCCGGCAAGCAGACGCGCGCCGCGCGACAACGCATCGTTGACCTGGCGTTCGCAGAACTGCGCGGCCGCCTCGTCGATCACCGTTCCCATGTCGACCGAACTATCCGCCGGGTTGCCATAGGTCCACGCGCGGGTTTTTTCCACGACGAGATCCGTGAAGCGGTCGGCCACCGCTTCGTGCACCAGCATGCGTTTGATGGCGGTGCAGCGCTGCCCCGAGTTCTTGTATGAGCCCGATACGGCAAGCGAGCTGGCCTCGTCGAGATCGGCGTCTTCCATCACGATGATCGGGTCGTTGCCGCCCAGTTCGAGCACCGCGCGCCGGTAGCCCATGCGCGAGGCGATCGACTTGCCGATTGAAACGCCGCCGGTGAAGGTGATGAGATCGACGGCGGGGTTCGTGATCAGCTCGTCGGCAATCACGCTCGGGTCGCCGGTCAACACCTGCAGCATCTGCGCCGGCAATCCGACTTCATGCAGAATGTCCGCCAGCAGATAGCAAGACAGTGGCACCTTCTCCGACGGCTTCACCACGATGCGATTGTTCGTGGCAATCGACGGCACGATCTTGTGCGCGACCTGGTTCATCGGGTGGTTGAACGGCGTGCTCGCGGA
>DASVNP010000411.1:0-6062 GCA_036383775.1 Paraburkholderia sp.
TCAGATCGCCAGCAGCCGACGCGCGCCAATGCGCATTCAGCGCTTCACGCATTTGTTGGTCCTGCATGGGACGCCTCCGGATACGGATGACATACGTCATCCCACCCCATGGATGCTAGTCTGATTTTCGCTCAACTTCCATGCTGGTCTGCGGCGGCCGGAATGGCGGAGCTCTCCTCAAGGCGCCCGCGGTGCGCGTCTCAAAGCAAAATCAAGACCCTCAATACCATTGAGAGGCGCGCGCCGCCGGATAGAACAGCCTTCCGCACCCATAGCCGCACCGATACCAGTTGCCCCCTGTTGGCCCGACACCCGCAAGGCGGAAACGGCACTTGTGGATGGCCCCGGAATTCCCCATTGATGTCTCCGCGAATTGCCAGAGAAATGACGGAAACATGTCGTTTCGTCGGCCCACTGGCGGGAGTTGATTTTTTGATAGGAAAGGACATTCGTGCTTCTAGCATGAAGGTTCACGACTAGAACGCGAAAGTCTTAGTGGATCTTACTGGAAACGGAACATCGCTGCTCTTATGGCTTTGGCAAGCGCTTTAGTAGGCAGAAACGAAAACAGGCCCCGAAGGGCCTGTTTTTCAAATCTGGCGGAGAGGGTGGGATTCGAACCCACGGTACGGGAAAACCGTACGCCTGATTTCGAGTCAGGTACATTCGACCACTCTGCCACCTCTCCGGGGTACTGCCTTACTGCCTCTCTAGCCTTGGTCGGCGGCCAGAGAAGCGAGATTATAGAACATTTTTTTAATTCCGCAAGCCCTCTCTCGAGAAAATTTCGAGGGCGATGCGTTCATCCTGACCACGCCCCTGAGCCGCGAGCAGCGTTCAGGCACCCGCTTCAAGACGCGCAACGCCGCCCATGTAAGGGCGCAGCACCTCAGGCACCGTGACCGAACCGTCCGCTTCCTGGTAGTTCTCGAGCACGGCCACGAGCGTGCGGCCCACGGCCAGCCCCGAACCGTTGAGCGTATGCAGCAACTCCGGCTTGCCCTGTGCGTTGCGGTAGCGCGCCTGCATCCGGCGAGCCTGGAACGACTCCGTATTCGAGCAGCTCGAGATTTCGCGATAGGTGTTTTGCGCCGGCACCCACACTTCCAGGTCGTACGTCTTGGCCGCAGTGAAACCCATGTCGCCCGTGCACAGCGTGATCACGCGATAAGGCAGCGCGAGCTTCTGCAGAATCACCTCCGCGTGGACGACCATCTGCTCCAGCGCGTCATACGAAGTTTCCGGCGCGACGATCTGCACCATCTCGACCTTGTCGAACTGATGCTGGCGGATCAGGCCGCGCGTATCGCGGCCGTACGCGCCCGCTTCCGAGCGGAAGCACGGCGAATGAGCGGTCAGCTTGATCGGCAGCGCGTTCGCTTCGACGATGCTGTCGCGCACCGTGTTCGTCAGCGAAATTTCAGACGTGGAGATCAAATACTGCGTAACCGTGTTCTCTTCGCCACCCTTTTCCACGCGGAACATGTCTTCGGCGAATTTCGGCAGTTGGCCGGTGCCGTACAGGATTTCCGGATTGACGATATACGGCGTGTACACCTCCGTATAGCCGTGCTGCTGCGTGTGCGTGTCGAGCATGAACTGCGCCAGCGCGCGGTGCAGTCGCGCAATCTGCCCGCGCAGCATGGTGAAGCGCGCGCCCGAGAGCTTCGCGCCGGTCTCGAAATCGAGGCCGAGCGGCGCGCCGACATCGACGTGATCCTTCACCTCGAAATCGAACTGGCGCGGCGTGCCCCAGCGGCGCACTTCGACGTTGCCGGTTTCGTCCTCGCCCTGCGGCACACTCTCGTGCGGCAGATTCGGCACGCCGAGCAACAGGTCCGACAGACGTTTCTGGATCTCGTCGAGCTTCGCGGCCGATGCCTTCATCTCGTCGCCGATACCGCCCACTTCGGCCATGATCGCCGAGGTGTCCTCGCCCTTGCCTTTCATCGCGCCGATCTGCTTCGACAGGCTGTTGCGGCGCGCCTGCATTTCTTCGGTACGGGTCTGGGTGTCGCGGCGTTCCGCTTCGAGCGCGGTGAACGCGGCCACGTCGAGGGAAAAGCCGCGGTCGGCGAGGCGCTTGGCGACGCCGTCGAGGTCTTTACGCAGCAGCTGAATATCGAGCATGAGATGGGGCGGGTATTCGTTGGATGAAGGTGGGATTTTAGCGCACCGGCAAGGCTCAGCCTTTCTTCTGTTTGTTCTCGCTGCGCCATTGCGCGTCCAGCTCGGCCAGACGCGCCATCTTGTCGCCGATCTTGCCTTCGAGCCCGCGCGGCGTCGGCTCGTACCAGTGCGGATCGCGCATGTTCTCCGGCAGATAGGTCTCGCCGGCCGCGTAGGCGTCGGGCTCGTCGTGCGCGTAGCGGTATTCGTGGCCGTAGCCGAGTTCCTTCATCAGCTTGGTGGGCGCGTTGCGCAGATGCACCGGCACCGCGCGCGACTGGTCCTTGCTGACGAACCGGCGCGCCTCGTTGTACGCGTTGTACCCCGCATTCGACTTCGGCGCGACCGCCAGATAGATGATCGCCTGCGCCAGCGCCAGCTCGCCTTCGGGCGTGCCGAGGCGCTCATAAGTCTCGGAGGCGTCGAGCGCGATGCGGGCGGCGCGCGGATCGGCGAGGCCGATGTCTTCCCACGCCATGCGCACGATGCGGCGCGCCAGATAACGCGGGTCCGCGCCGCCGTCGAGCATGCGGCAGAACCAGTACAGCGCGCCGTCCGGGCTGCTGCCGCGCACCGATTTATGCAGCGCGCTGATCTGGTCGTAGAATGCGTCGCCGCCTTTGTCGAAGCGCCGCAGGTTTTCGGCGAGCGCGCTGCCGAGCAAGGCGCCGTCGATCTCCGTGGTTTTCTGCTGCGAAGCCGCCCGCGCGACGATTTCGAGGTTGTTGAGCAGCTTGCGGCCGTCGCCGTCGGCGGAGCCGATTAGCGCGTCACGGGCTTCGTCGGTGAACGTGAGGCCGCCGAGCTCCTCCTGGGCGCGTGCGAGCAACTCGCGCTGCTCGTCGTCGGTGAGGCTTTTCAGCACGTAGACCGCGGCACGCGAGAGCAACGCGCTGTTCACCTCGAACGACGGATTCTCGGTCGTTGCGCCGATGAACACAAACAACCCCGATTCGACATGCGGCAAGAACGCATCCTGCTGGCTCTTGTTGAAGCGATGCACCTCGTCGACGAACACCAGCGTCTGATGCCCGTTCGCGCGATGAATCTGCGCGGTCTCGACGGCCTCGCGGATATCCTTCACGCCGGAGAGCACCGCGGACAACGCGATGAACTCGGCATGAAACGCGTCCGCCATGAGCCGCGCGAGCGTGGTTTTACCGACGCCGGGCGGGCCCCAGAGGATCATCGAATGGGCTTCGCCGGATTCGAACGCGACTCGCAGCGGCTTGTTCGGGCCGAGCAGGTGCTTCTGGCCGATCACTTCGTCGATATTGCGGGGCCGCAGGCGTTCGGCGAGCGGAACATTGGCACGGGGTTCTTCAAACATGACGTTTTAGGGATAATCTCGGCTTTTCCGGACGCGGTCCGTGTGATGGCGGCGTGCTGCCGGATGAGCGAACCCGGCACGCGAAGCGCGCGGGCAACGTTCAGCATTATGACAGCCACGGCGCCCCGACGAGGGCCGGACGAAACACCAACAGGGACAAGACCAGATGGCACAAGACCCAATCGCCGGCGACGCCGGTTCCACCTACGCACCGCTCACGCCGGTGCCCGATGCGCGGCGCGCGTTCCGCACGGGTGACGCATTCGCGCTCTGGTTCTCGCTCGGCATCGGCCTGCTGGTCGCGCAGGCGGGCGCGTTGCTGGTGCCGGGGCTGTCGCTGCCCCATGCGCTCTTCGCCATTGTGATCGGCAGCGCGATCGGCGTGGTGCTGCTGGCGCTCGCCGGTGTGATCGGCACGGACACGGGGCTCGCCGCGATGTCGTCGCTGCGGCCGACGCTCGGCGTGCGCGGCGCGTCGGTGCCCGCCGTGCTGAACGCGGTGCAACTGGTCGGCTGGGGCTCGTTCGAAGTGATCGTGATGCGCGATTCCGCCGACGCCCTCGCCAAGCAGGCCTTCGGCTTCTCCATGCCGCTTATCTGGACCGTGATCTTCGGCTTGCTCGCCACGTTGCTGGCGATTAGCGGCCCGCTCTCGTTCGTGCGGCGCTTCCTGCGCACGTGGGGCATCTGGCTGCTGCTCGCGGGCGCGGCGTGGCTCTCGTGGAATCTGCTCGCCAAGCACGATCTGGCCGCGCTGATGCGCCGCCCCGGCACCGGTGAAATGTCGTTCGGCGGCGCGATCGATCTGGTGGTGGCCATGCCGCTCTCGTGGCTGCCGCTGATCGCCGACTACACCCGCTTCGGCCGGCGCCCCGGCGAGACGTTCCGCGGCACGCTGCTCGGCTATGGCATTGCCAACCTCTGGTTCTACGCGCTCGGCGCGATCTACGGCCTCGCGGCGGGCGGCGGCGATGCACTGCTGACCGGCGCTCTCGCGCAAGCCGGCGGCGGCCTCGCGCTGCTGCTGATCCTGATCGACGAAGTCGACAACGCCTTTGCCGACATTCACTCGGCCGCGGTGTCGACCGGCACGTTCTGGACGCGCGGCAGCGTGCCGATGCTGTCGGCGGCGTTTGGCGCGCTCTGCACGCTGATCGCGCTGCTCGTGCCGATGGACAAGTACCAGAACTTCCTGCTGCTGATCGGTTCGGTATTCGCGCCGCTGTTCGGCGTGGTGCTGGTGGACCATTTCATCGTGCGCAAGCGCCGTATCGAAGCCGCTGCGCTCGCCGATACGCGGGGCCGCTATGGCTACTCGGGCGGCTGGCATCTGAGTGCGTTTGTCGCGTGGGCCATCGGCATCGCGGCGTATCAGGTGATCAATCAATGGCTGCCGAATCTCGGCGCGACCTTGCCCGCGTTGGCGATCGGCGCGCTGTGCTATCTGGCGTTCGTGTCGGCGCGCAAGACTGCGTATGCATGAGGCTTGAGCGAACAACGCTCGAAAACACGACGTCCTGAAACACAAAAAGGCCTGCAATGCAGGCCTTTTCTTCTTTGCGCGTTCTCTACGCGTCACTTCACCGCGTGGACGCCCGATACTCGACACCCGGCAATACACACAGCAATTCGAACGCGAGATTCGCGCCGAGCAGCGCGGTCGTGCCGAACGGATCGTACGGCGGCGCCACCTCGACCAGATCGCAGCCGACAATGTTCAGCCCACGCGCGCCGCGAATGATTTCCAGCGCCTGCGGCACCGTCAAACCGGCGATTTCCGGCGTGCCCGTACCCGGCGCAAAGGCCGGATCGATCCCGTCGATGTCGAACGTGATGTACACAGGGCCGTCGCCCATTCGTTCGCGCACGCGCGCCATCAGCGGTACGAGCGACTGGTTCCAGCAGGCCTCGGCTTGCACCACCTCGAAGCCCTGATCGCGGCACCAGTCGAAGTCTTCCGCCGCATAACCCGTGCCGCGCAAACCGATCTGCACCACCCGGTCGCAATCGAGCAGGCCCTCTTCCGCCGCGCGGCGGAACGGCGTGCCGTGAGCAATCTTCTCACCCATCATCGTGTCGTTGACGTCGGCGTGCGCGTCGACGTGAATCAGGCCGACCTTGCCGTGCTTGCGATGAATCGCGCGCAGGATCGGCAGCGCGATGGTGTGATCGCCGCCTAGCGTGATCGGCTTGCAATCGTGCTGGAGAATTTCGTCGTACGCGGTTTCGATGCGCTTGATCGAATCGTGCAGGTTGTACGGATTGATCGCGACGTCGCCGAGATCGGCCACACGCAGCGAATCGAAGGGAGCTGCGCGCGTCGCCATGTTGTACGGGCGCAGCAGCACCGACTCGCTGCGGATCTGGCGCGGCCCGAAGCGCGCACCGGTGCGGTTCGAGGTGCCGAGGTCGAACGGCACGCCGACGAAGCACGCATCGAACCCTTCGGCCGAGCCGACGTTTGGCAGCCGCATCATCGTCGCAATGCCGCCGCAGCGGGGCATGGCGTTGCCGGACAGCGGCTGCGGCCGTTCGCCGGCTTCGGGGGAAATGAAGGAAGAGG
>DASVNP010000412.1:0-21073 GCA_036383775.1 Paraburkholderia sp.
CTTCGTCCCCGACCATGAGCTGCCCCGACGACGCATCGAAATAGAGCGACGCAGGCCGCGACTCGCTGGGCATCCGGATGGTGTTCAGCAGGGCACCCGTTGGACTGAATGCGACGATCGTGCCTTCGCTCTTCTGTGCGACCCAGACGTTGCCTGCGCCATCTAACGCAAGCGCGCCGGGGCCCGTGACATTGATGTCCCGCTGCCAGACACCGTCGGTCGTGAAGACCCTGACGCGATTGCCATAGAAGTCGCTCGCATAGAGAAGCGAGCCCGCCGTGGCGAGTCCGGTAACGACGTCGATGCGAGGCTGGTTGTTCAACGCGGTGATCTGAATGAGACGATCGCGCGTTTTGGTGCCGCGGTTGTACCGTCCCACCGCGCCGCTTCCAAACGACTTGCTGTCCTGCAGCGCCACGAAGATCGAAGTGGCGTTACCCGTGATCGCGCTGCCCTGAAAATCGCCGTGCGCGCCGATCGAGCCGAGGCTCTTGCCGTTCTGGTAGACGGCGACACCGCCCTCGTACTCGTCCCACATTGATGCGGTATAGATGACGCCTTCGGGCGCGACCCACATGGAACGCGCCGTGTTACCCACGTGCGCGGCAAGAGTGCCGTAGGTGTTCGCCAGCCAGTCGGTGGTGTTTTGCGCCTGAATTGCCGGCGCAGTCGTGGCGATCGCCGCGGCGAGGAGCGAAGCATGAATTCGTTTTTTCGCGAGCATGACTGATGTTCTCCTTGATGTAGCGAGCATTCGCGTGAAGAGCCGGTAAAGCGTGCCTCGTCTTCTTTTAAATCGAATTGAGGATTTACGCTAGAGCTTCGCACGGACCGGATGACGCACATATGAATATACGGAGGACGCTCGGCACTTAATTGCTCGCACCGCTAACTATGCTTGCTGCATGTTCAGTCGTCGCGTCGATTGCTCATATGACGGCCGACTGACTTCTCGTCGACGCTCGAATGCACGGTGCGTGATCCGAGCGTCCACACGCTTATAGCGGCTGCACCTGAACCGGAGCCCCCGGCTTGCCTGCCACCTGCGGCGCGATCACGAGGTAGTAGCGCTTGTCACCGGAGGTGCTCACACCTGGCGTGACCAGTTGACGAATCTGGCCGAGTGCGTTGACGATCGCAGAGCCCGCCGGATTGGTCATGAAGTTCGCGAGAACCTGCACGTTGCCGGTGCCATTGGGATTGTCGGCGAGACCGAGAACGTAGGACTGCTTCGGTTGCAGGCCGGTGACGGCGGCCTGAAGGACTTGAACGAGTCCCTGATCGAATAGCGCGACAGTCGTAGGGGCATTATCGGCGGCTGCCGACTCGCCCGATCCTACCGGCACCAGTGCGATGTGGGCACTCTGGCCGGCCAGGCCGAGTGTTTGCAGGTTCTGTGTGCCATCACCTTCCCGCACCGCGTTCGGCACATAGGTGACCGCTTGCGGCGCTTGCCCGATCGGCACGGTTGCGATGACCTTGTTGGTCAGTGTATCGATTGCGGTCATTGCGTCCGCATTCTCGAGACCGACGTAGATGCGGCTGCCATCCCCCGACGGCCAGAGCCCATGCGGCAGATTGCCGACCGCAATGGTCGCGACCTGCGACAGGTCGTCCGTGCGGAACACCTTGACGACATTCAGGCCGCCGACCGTTACGTACGCGAACATGCCGTTGGCGTTATGCACGATGTTCACGTGGTTGGTAATCGGGCCCGTGTCGAGCGTCTTGATCAGCGCGAATGGCGGCTTCGCATCGAACACCTGGACCTTGCCGACGTCCTTGAGCGTGAACCAGACCTGTTTGCCGTCAGGCGTCGCGGCGATGTCCGGACAGAACGGGCTGGCCTGCTTGACCGTGCCGACAATCTTGTGATCGGCTACGGAGACGACTTCGGTCTCCGGGTTGAAGGACGAGCAGACATAACCATACTTCCCATCAGGGGAGAAGATCTGCATGCCGGGGCCGGCCGGGACAGTGATGCGTGTTTTCTCCTCATAGGTCGTCCCGTCGAGTACCGCGACGTAGTTTTCGCCGCGCACCGTTACCCAGACTTCTTTTCCATCAGGCGTAAAGAACGCCTCGTGAGGCGAGCGGCCGACGTAGGTGACATGCTTGACGGCGTTGGTCTGCGTGTCGATAAATGAAACCGAGTTCGAGCCGATGGAAACGACCGCTATCGTGCGATGGTCCGGCGAGTAACCCATGCCGTGCACGAGCAATTGGCCCTTGTACAACGGACTGAAATTGCCCGGCGACGGGTCGCCGAGGCGAATCAGGCCGACTAGCTTGTTGTCGGCCGGGTCGATCACCGACACCGTGTTCGAAAACTGCTCGGCAGCGTACACGCGATCATGGTGGCTTACCGGAATGTCGGCATCGGCCAGCGAACCGGGAGCCTGTCCTGCCCAGGCGAGCTGCGCGGCGGCCAGCGCGGCCGCCGACAGCGCGATGGTGAGAATGGATGTGCGTTTCGTCATTGCTCCTCCTGCGTATGGTTCGGCATGTTCATTTGCATACCGTGGTGGGACGTCGAGTGAGTCTGGGTGGCCGGCGTGGACGCCGGATTTTGCTGGTCTGGAGCAGGCGCCGAAGGCGGCAACGGCAGCCCGAGCGCGATGCGCATGGCGGCAATTTCCTGCTGTTGTTCGACCACGATCTCTTGCGCGATGCGGCGTAGCTGTTCGTTGTGTCCATAGCGCAGTTCAGCCTGTGCCATGTCGATAGCGCCTTGATGGTGAGGCTCCATCATGGCGACGAAATCTCGATCGACGTCGCCTGTCGGCTTGACAGACATGCCGTCCATCATCCTTGTCATGGCGGTGTCGTTCTCCGCCAGAAAGGGCGCTTCGTCGGAGGGCGCGGTCTGCAAGCCTGCAGAAAACGCTGGCGTATTGCAAAGAGCGGTGATCGCAAGGGCGATGATGGCGCTCAGGATCGTCCGCGCGGTACGAGGAAGGAGGGGGCACACGATGAGTCTCCTGTTGTGGTTGGTACGTTTCTCATTGGGGTGAACCCGCCGCATGCGAGGTTATTCCCGGGGGCCATGAATTTTTTTTCGGAAGACGCTGCGGCGTCTCCGGCTCACCCTAATCCGACGCGATGCGGCATACCCGCCGGCTGTCTCGAGATAGTCACCCGCGAGGCGCGCGGATATGTGCGCTACCGCACGGAAAGAAAGGTCAACGCAATACATACCCAATAGTCTTGCCAGATAGCCATCCCAGTGCCGACGGCGGACTGCGTACGCGTCCTGGTGGGTGGGTGCTCAAGTACCGAGGCCCAAAATGAAGCTTAACCGGCAGTCATGTTGTATGGTCAGCGTTATCACCGCTTTGGCCGGCGCGCCCGTTTTCGCGTCAGCACGTCGTCACGATCAGGAAGGGAAAAACAATGACAACCGCTCACGCTATCAGGCACGCAGCGAATACGCTGTTTCGCGGCCTTTCTGCGATCGCACTGGCAACTGGACTTGGACTCGCTGTTTCTGCTTGCGGTGGCGACACGCTAACACCTGGCGAGCCCGCATTCGCCACGGCAGCGCGCCCGCAGATCAATGCCTTGCTTGCAGACACGATGACGACCGGTGCCGTCGTCTACGTGCAATCGCCGAACGGCGACTGGCTCGAGTCGTTCGGATCGGCCGTGCGAGGCACGAACACGCCGATACCGACGACGGCTCACTTTCGCGTAGGCAGCATAACGAAGACGTGGACCGGCACGGTGATTCTGCAGCTCGTGCAGGAAGGAAAGCTGAGCCTGAGCGACCCCGTCAGCAAATACATTGCTAACGTGCCTAACGGCAACTTGATCACGATTGAGCAGTTGCTGACCATGCGCAGCGGCCTCTACAACTATTCGACCAGTCTGGCGTTCAATCAGACGCTCGATTCGCAGCCAAACAAAGTGTGGACCACCGCGGAATTGCTGAGCATCGGGTTTGGTCAGCCCGTGTATTTCGCGCCGGGTGCGGATTTTCGCTACTCAAACACGAACACGGTGTTGCTCGGACTCATCATCGAGCAGCTGACGGGAATGAGTGCGGCGGATGCAATGCAGGCGCGTCTTTTTGCGCCGCTCGGTTTGACCGATACGTTTCTTCCACCGCAGGACAATACGTCGCTGCCGGCGCCGTCGCCGCATGGCTACCAGTGGGGGACCAATGTCGAGACGGCGGACAGTGACGCGTTGTCGCCTGAGCGTCAGGCGGCCGCGCAGAGCGGGGCGCTGCAACCCACCGACGTAACCGGTGTGAACACCTCGTGGGGCTGGACCGCCGGCTCGGGCATCTCGACCGCGAAGGAGCTGGCCGCGTACGTACAACGGATGGTGGGCGGCGGCTATCTGAACGCCGATCTGCAGGCGCAACGGCTTGCCAGTTGCACGTCGCTCCAGCCGTCGGATCCAACGGCCGCCAGCTACTGCCTCGGTCTCGCCAAATTCGGCACGTTCTACGGACACACGGGAGAAATACCCGGTTTCAACACGTTCATGGGCTACGATCCCGCCACGAAAACGACCATCATCACGTGGGCGACGACGGCTTCGGCACCCGACGGCACGCCCCCCGCCAACGCCATCGCGCGGATCCTGATGGGAGAACTCAGCAAGGCGTCCGAAGTGCCGAGCGAGGGCAGGCCTTAAGCGCTACACAGTCGACGCTACACAGTCGACATTAACCTGACAATTTCCCGCAGGAGATAGTTGGCGGCCGGGCCGAGCCGCCGCCCGGCCCGCGTGATCACGTAGCGATCAAACGTGCGTGCGATGGGATGGTCGATCGGCACGGCCTTAATCTCGCCGGACGCAATCCGCTCCTGGGCCGCGCCGCGTGTCATGAATGCAACGGCCAGGTTTTGCGCTGCGATGGCCGTGGCCGTCGAAAACCGGTCGCAGCGAAATGCAGGCACGTATGTGCGTCCGATATCGGTCAGGATTGCATTGACGTGGGCTTGCAGCCCGAACTCCGCCGGCATGAAGACCAGACGCTCGTTGGCGAGATCCTCCATCTTCACCGATTTGCGCGACGCCATGGGATGCTTGACCGGGAAAATGGCGCACAAGGGCTCGCTCTGGAACAGGCGCGCGTTGAGCGTCGGATCGGTCGATGCGCCGATGGACACGCAGATATCGACCAGGTCCTCGCGGATCATCGAGAGGAGCTGGGGAAGCGAGCCGGTGCGCATCTCCACGACGATACCGGGATATTTGTCCAGGAAGGGTTTCAGTACCACCGGGACCAGACTCGTCACAATTCCCTCGCCCATGGCAATCGTCACTTGCCCTCGTTTCAGGCCGCGGTACTCGTCAAGCTGCGCGCGAAACCGGCGGGCATTGCGCTCGCAGTCGCGATAGTAGTCGACCGCCATCTGGCCTGCTTCGGTCAACTCCATCTTTCGGCCGCGACGTGTCACCAGCGAAAGCCGAAGCTCGCGTTCGACAACGGCGACCTGCCGGCTGATCGTAGAAACGTTCACATCAAGGCCAATTGCCGCTTGACGCATCCCGCCGTACTGCGAGATTGCGACCAGGTATTGCAGCGTGCGCTCCGACAGGCTTCGTTCGAATGTGTCCAATGACAGCTCCAGTGTTGCTTTGCATGCAACATTTTCGCAGGTTCGGTGGCAACTTAGGGTTCGGACTTTCGCTGATACTCGGCCTCCAGAGATCGGCAGTGGGATGCGGGCATGCCTAAGCCGGCCAGAGTGACTCAAGACTCGAGCGTATTGATGGAGGAGCAAATTGAACGACGCGAAGCATGCAGTTGAAGGTCCGGAGGCCAAAGCCCGGCAATCCGGGACGAGCGGCGCAAAGGAGCCGATCAGTCCCTATGTGCTGCTCTTTGTCATGTTGATGTTGGCAGCGATAGCGACATGGGTTGTACCGGCGGGTGAGTTTTCGCGAACCGTCGTCAATGGTGTCAGCCTTGTCGTTCCTGGCAGCCTGAAGTTGGTGGTGCGGCATGGCGTGATGCCGGGCGAAATGTTCGTCGCGCTGGCCAAGGGGATGATCGAATCCGCGCCCATCATCGTCCTCATCCTGTTCACCGGCGGCGCGCTCGCCGTGCTCGAAGCGACGGGCGCCATCCGCAGCGCGCTCGCGATCGTCGCGCACGGAGAAGGGGCGCGCACGCGCATCACCGTCATCGTTCTTTGCGTCATCTTTTCGCTGCTCGGCACACTGGGCGTGGTGACGAACTCTGTCGTCGCGTTCGTCCCGCTTGGACTGCTGCTTGCCGAGTCGATGGGGCTGAGCAAGGAGATGGGCGCGGGCCTTATCTATCTGGGTACCTATGCTGGCTTCAATACGGGGATCCTCAACCCGGTAACGACCGGATTGTCGCAACGCCTGGCGGGCTTGCCGATGTTTTCCGGCATGACGTTCCGGGTGTGCGTGTACGTCGCGTTCCTGCTAGTCACCATCGTTTTTCTCCTCGCTCGAATCCGTTCATGTCGAGTCGGCGGCGCAACACAATCTGTGTCGACACCGGCGCATGCCGGGACAGCGCATCCTTCGTCCACGCGTCGACTCGATAGCCGACAGGTCTCGGTCGTCGGCATCGTACTCATCTGCCTGTCGGTCTTTGTCTACGGTTCGTCGACGCGCCATTGGGCCGAGCCGGAAATGATCGCGATGTTTGTCATCATGGCGATTGCGTCGGGGATCGTAAGTGGAATTCGGGCAAGCCGGATTGCGGATACGTTTCTTCAGGGTTGCAGCGGCCTCATCAAGGGTGCGCTTGTGGTGGGATTGGCGCGGGCCATCTCGATCGTCCTCAGCAACGGAAAGATCCTGGACACGATCGTCAACATGCTCACCGGCTTGCTTGCACCGCTTGATGCCACGGCCGCCGCGATCTCCATGTTTCTGAGCGCCGCGCTGATTCACGTCGGCATCTCGTCCGGCTCGGGCGAATCGGCCGTGCTCATCCCCATCTTCGCTCCCCTTGGCGACACGCTGCACCTGACCCGGCAGGTAACGGTACAGGCGGTACTGCTTGGCGAGGGCTTCATCAACTGCTTCAACCCGACTTCCGGCGTCCTGATGGCTGTATTGGCTACGGCCGGCATTCCCTACGCCAGGTGGGTGCGTTTCGTGGCGCCTCTGCTGATCGCCTGGTTCGTCATCTGCATCGCCGCCATTGCAACGGGCATCGCCATTCATTGGGGCCCGTTCTAGTTAGTCGCTTTTTACTGGATTGATCATGTTATTACCCGACCTCAGTTCCGTCTCCGCCCTGGAGCCATTTGCCGACGATATGCGCAAGCTCCGCTACACGCTGCATGGCTGTCCGGAACTGGCGTTCGACGAGGTGCAGACCGCCGGGATCGTCGCGAGCCGTTTGAAGGAATACGGCTATTTGGTTGAGACCGGCATTGCCGGCACCGGCGTGGTCGGCACGCTGCGACTGGGCGCGAGCGAGCGCAGCATCGGAATCCGTGCCGATATGGACGGACTGCCGATCAATGAACTCAACACCTTCAGCCACAAGAGTCTGCATCCGGGCCGGATGCATGCGTGCGGGCACGACGGACATACCGCCATGCTGCTCGGCGCGGCTCGCCACCTGGCCCGATGCCGACGGTTCGATGGCACCGTGCATCTGATCTTCCAGCCGGCGGAGGAGCGAGGCTACGACAGCGGAGCCAAGCGAATGGTGGAGCAAGGGCTCTTTACGAGGTTTCCCTGTGACGTGGTGTTCGCCATGCACAACCATCCGGGCGCGCCGGCGGGCACGTTCATGTTCCGCAAAGGACACTTCATGGCTGCGGGCGACCGCGTGTACGTGAAGATTGTGGGCAAGGGCGGGCACGCGGCACGCCCACATCTGGCCAACGATCCGATCGTCGCGGCAAGCAGTATTGTCATGGCGTTACAGACCATTGTTGCCCGCAATGTCGATCCGACTCAATCGGCGGTTATCACGGTCGGAAAGCTCGCCGGTGGCTCGGCGCCCAACGTGATTCCGGGCGAGGTCGAGTTGAGCATCAGCGTTCGATCGTTCGATGCGCAAGTGCGCCGTCTGCTGAAAGAGCGGATCACGAAGCTCGTGCACGCTCAGGCAGACAGCTATGGCCTCAGCGCAGTCATCGACTATGTGGAGGGCTATCCGGTGGTGACGAACACCGATGCCGAAACAGAGCTTGCGATTCAGGTTGCGAAGGAACTGGTCGGCGAGGAGCGGGTGACTGAGCAGATGGATCCGTTGATGGGCAGCGAGGACTTCGCGTACATGCTGCAGGCTTGCCCCGGAGCATTCCTGAGGATCGGGAATGGCCCGGTCGACGGTGGGAACACCCTGCACAGCGCGACCTACGACTTCAACGATGAGAACCTGGTCGTCGGTTCCGCATTTTGGGCCAGACTGGTGGAGCGCTATCTGCCGGCCCAGTAAGCGGCTGACGGCGACCGTTTAGATCATCTCCAGTGGAGAGCACGTTATACGGGTCGGAAGCTCTAACCTTCGCGCATGACATGCTGCGTCTGGACACCGCGACACGGCTCGATCCGTCGAGCAATGCGGTGTTGGAAGAGTTCACTTGCCCGAACGAATGGTCACCGCCGCGAGCCCCGCCCCGGCGAACGCGCACGCGGCGGACACGAGTGCAACGGCACGCAGCGCGTCGGCAATGGCGTCGGCTTCCGCGCGCGCCACGGGCGTTTGAGGCAGTGCGCGGGCGCCGCCCGATGCCGCGTCGGTTTGCTCGTCAGGCTCGAGCAACTGTCCGGTCTGACGCGCCTCCTGTGGCACGTGCAGCTGATCGAGCCGCACCGCCAGCGATGCGTGGTGTGCCCACACGAACACGATGCCGAGCACCGCAATGGCAAGCAGGCTCGCCACCCGCGCAACTGAATTGTTGATGCCGGAAGCGACGCCGGCGCGCTCGCCCGGCACCGAGCCCATGACGGTTGTGGTCAGCGGAGCGACGGTGATCGTCATGCCGAGGCCGAGCACGGTGAGGGCAGGCAGGAAGCCGGCCCAATAGCTGCCGCGCGCGAACGGCAGCGCCAGCATCGCGAACCCGATCCCGGCGACACCCGGCCCCACGGTCAGCAACGCGCGCGAGCCATAACGGCTCGTCAGGCCGCCCGTGAAGCGCGACAGCACGCCGATGATGACCGGCACCGGCAGCAGCGCGGCGCCTGCTTCGGTCGCGGTGTAGCCATGCGCGCGGATCAGCGTAAACGGCAAGAAGAAGAACGTGCCGCCGAGGGCGAAGTAGAGCAGCAACGTGACGAGATTGGCGCCGGTGAATTCGCGTGAATGGAACACGTCGAGGGGCACCATCGGATTGCGGCTATTCGCTTCGATCATCACGAACGCGGCCAGCACCAGCACCCCGGTGCCGATCGCGCCCAGTACGAGCGGATGGCCAAACCCGTGCGCCGACGCTGCGGTCAGCCCATAGGTGAGGGCGGCCAGTCCCGCCGCCGCGGTCACCGCGCCGAGCCAGTCCAGCTGTTGCGGTGCATCCAGCTTGTGGCTGTTGGGCACCGACCATACCGCGAGAGCAATCGTCACCGCGGCAAGCGGCACGTTGAGGAAGAAGATCGCGCGCCAGGAAAACGCGTCGACGAGCCAGCCGCCTGCCACCGGCCCCGCCGCAGACGTGATAGCGGCCGCCGCCGTCCACGTGCCGATTGCCCGCGCGCGTGCTTCCCCTTCGAATACAGCGCCGATGATGGCGAGGCTGCTCGGCACAAGCAGCGCCGCACCGATGCCCTGAACGGCACGCGCGGCGATAAGCGAACCCGCATGCGGCGCAAATCCACATGCGACGGACGCCAGCGTGAAGAGGCCGATGCCCGCGATAAACACCGTGCGCCGGCCCAGCTTGTCGCCCATCGATCCGCCAACCAGCACCAGCGACCCGAGAAAAAGCAGGTACGCGTTGACGACCCATTGCATTGCCGCGACGCTCGCGCCGAGCTTGCTCTGAATGGACGGCAGCGCGACATTGACGACCGAGCCGTCGATAAACGCCATGCTCGAGCCGAGGATCGTCGCAGCTAGTGCGAGACGCTTGCGCCGGCATGGCCGGTCGACCGCGGTGGGTTGCGTACTGATGACCAGTTCGTCGCACGGAGCCGCCTGCGCGGCGACGACGTGCGCGGTGCTTCGCTGAGTATCGAGAAGATCCTGGCCGGCCACATTCGCTCCCGTCCTGATCGATCTGCCAAGCACCCATCTTAACTCACGCATCCCGCCGAAGTCCGCTGCACGGATTTCCAACTTGCTCCACGGTGATGACGGGAATGGCGCCCAACCTGCTCAGCTGGCGCCTCATGCTGCATCTGTGAAGGATTGCCCTTTTACTTGCCGGCGAAATGGTCGTTCAGACCCGCGAACTGCTTTGAATAACCGTCGTAGCCTTGCTCGGCCGCAAAGCGCAGCGGAAGCACGCGCTTGACGAGCACTTCGCGAACGTCCGGTTGCGTGTCCAGAATCGACATTACTTCGTCGATGAATTCCGCGAGCGGCATCGCGTTGGCATCGCTTGCCTGCTGTTCGCCCATCAGTTCTGTCTGAACATACGGCGGGACGATCTCGACCACGTCCACGCCCGTGCCCGCGAACTGATAGCGCAAAGATTCGCTAAACGAATGAATAGCCGCCTTGGTCGCGCTGTACGTCGGTGTGAGTGCGAGCGGCAGGAAAGCCAGTCCCGACGAAACGGTCAGCACGGTCGATTTGGCCTGCTTGCGCAGCAACGGCAACAGCGCGGCCGTGAGGCGAATGGGGGCGAGCAGATTCGTGGCGATCGTCGCCTCGGCGATGCTGACGTTGAAGTCGCTCGCGCGCCAGTCTTCAGGCTGCATGATGCCGGCGTTGTTGATGAGCGCGTTCAACGTCGGATACTCGCCGGCGATCTTTGCCGCGACACGCGCGATGTCTTGGGGATCCGTGACGTCCAGCACGACGGTCTCGATGCCCGGATTCGCGCGTGCGACGTCTTCCAGTGCCGACGCGCGACGCCCCGCAACGATAACCCGGTTATCGCGACGATGAAATGCTTCCGCCAGCGCGCGTCCGATGCCTGAGCCGCCGCCGGTGATCAGAATGGTGTTTCCGCTAGTCTGCATGACTGCTCTCCTGGTTGAGGTTGTGCTAGCGTATGGCAAATACTCTCAATCAGGAAGTAGGCACTGTTTTGTGCAGTACGAACACAAATGTAACTAATGGGACCAGGCAATGGCGAAAGACAAACAGGCACCTCGTCGGGTGGTCTTCAAATCCTCGCTGGGACGCTCCTCCACGGCGGAGTTGGATGCGCTCGTGCTCGACGTGCTCGGTCGCGTGGCCGACAAGTGGACGATGTGCGTGCTGGAGGTGCTGGCTCAGAATGGCGTGCTGCGCTTTACGCGCGTCGGCGAGTTGGTCGGGGCGATCAGCCAGCGCATGCTGACCAAGACATTGCGGGAAATGGAGGCGGACGGGCTCGTGCTGCGAACGGTGTATCCAGAAGTGCCGCCGCGCGTCGAGTATTCGTTGACCGAACTGGGCACGAGCCTGTGCGGCGCATTTTGCGGCGTCTGGCATTGGGCCGAAAAGCATGAGCCGGAGTTGCGCGCGCTGCGCGAGAAAAGGGAGGTGGGTGATTGAGGTGTCAACGGCGACAGGTAAGGGGGCTGTCCAGTTTGCGCCCCTCACCCAACAGCGCAAAAACGCCGCTTACCACTTATGCCGGAGCCCAATCACCGCGGAGACCTGCGACTTGGTGGAAGACGGCGAAAGCGTATAGATCTGCGCATACCGCGCATCGCCTGCAGCCTTCTGATAGATCCCGACGAGGAATAGATCGGTACGCTTACTCAAGAGGAAGTCGGCGCCCGCATTCACCTGATGCCACTTCGGACTATTGTCCTGCGGATGATATTGCCCCGTGGTGAAAATATAGGCGGCGCCAAGCATCAACTGCGGCGTCACGTAATCGGTCAGCGAAACCTCAAAATTCTGCAGCGTCAAACGTGACGTGTCGAGATACTCGAATCGCGCGTTGGTATAAAGCAGAGAGAGGTTCGCCGGCCCGAACGCATAGGCGCCGCCCGCTCCAAACATGCGCTGCTTGCTCACGCCCGCGTGAGTCGCCGGATTCGTGATAAACGGCGACGTAAAGCCATAGTCATTCACCACCGCGCCGTTCGTGTTGTTAGGGTCGTTAGGTGTATTAACCTGAAGGAACGCCAGACCGGCTGTCAGCGGTCCATTGCGATATTGCATGGCTGCGCTATAGGCATTGTTGTCGGAGAAACCGCCCGCCTTATTCGAGAACCCGTAGAGTCCTTCAACCTGAAAGCCCTTGTAGTCGATGCTCTTGTACTGCACCGCGTTATTGATCCGGAACGTATCGAACACGTTGTCACTGTCGCCAATGTGCGCACCGTACGCCGCGAACTGGCAGGCCGACGAGAACACACACAGCGTGACCGCTTCATCGTATTGACGGCCCATGGTCACCGTCCCGAACCTGTCCGAAGACAACCCGACAAAAGCCTGCCGCCCAAACTCCCGGCCGCCTTGCGACATGGCGCCGGTCGCGACGCTATAGCCGCCTTCGAGCGTGAAGATCGCCTTCATTCCCCCGCCCAGATCCTCCACTCCCTTCATCCCCCAGCGAGGCGTCTGCATCGGGCCGCTCGAGAATTGCCAGGTGGAGTGCCCTTTGTTGTCGGCTCCTTTCTGGTTGTTCGCATAGACGATGCCTGTTGAGATCAGGCCGTACAGAGTCACGCTGCTTTGGGCGGATGCTGTCTGGCAAAACAGAGCCATGGCGGCGAGAACACAGATGCGTCGATTCATGATTTCCTTTGTACGCTTGTTTTGGGAACGTGAAAGCGAATGGCTGAAGCAGGCTTGAAGCCGGTCTGTAATTAGGATCGCGAAATAAATGCGCTGTGCAGCGGAATCGTTGTTCCTCCCGTGGCACCCCTGGTTTCATCTGATCAATAGGCTGCCCGGCGTCGCGTTCCGTCGCCGGAATCATCTGACGTTACAGCAGCCTTTCATCAATCGCCCTGCGCTGCGAATCGGATGCGATTTCTGGCGATTCTTGCGGAACAAAATTCGCGGCGGCTAGCACTGAATTTGACTACCAGCGATCGAATTTTTAGCGCGCCAAGGTCGAACTGGTGCACGAATCGCGCGCGCTGGTGCGCATCGGGACGGAAAGTGTGCGCAGACATGGTGAGCTAATTTAGGCATCGCTCAGCTTCAAAATTGATGCTTGCGGGGACACTTTTGGCTCTTAATAATCGATTCGACCGGCAGCACTGAGCGTTAGACGACCGGCCCCTTGTATCCAGGAAGGACCAACGGAGGAGATGATGTCAGTAATCGAAAATGCCGGACGTCGGCGTTTGCTGCGGATGACACTCGCGGCGGGCGGCATGGCTGCGACGGGCGCGCTGCTGTCAGTGCGGGCCTTTGCAGCCGACAGGGCGATCGTCAACATGCAGCTGGGCTGGATTCCCGGCGGCAACCAGGTCGGCGAAGTAACGGCGAAGCGGCTCGGGTATTACGAGCAGGAAGGCATCGATTTCCACATTCAGCCGGGCGGCCCGAACATCGACGGCGTGGCGATTGTCGCCTCGGGGCGCTCCGAGGCCGGCGAGATTTCGTCGAGCCCGTCGATCATGCTCGCCGTCTCGGAAGGCTTGCCGATCAAGTGCATCGCGGTCGGATTGCAGCAGCATCCTTACAGTTTCTTTTCGCTCAAGAAGAATCCGGTGCGCTCACCGCACGACATGATCGGCAAGCGCATTGGCATTCAGTCGACGGGCATGGTCCTGCTCAAGGCACTGCTCGCGAAGAACAAGATTCCGGAAAGCCAGGTCAACATCGTGCCGATCGGCGCCGACATGATGCCGCTGCTGAGCGGGCAGGTCGATGCGGTGACCGGCTGGCAAACCAACACCACGGCGCTCAAACCGCTCGGCGCGGAGCGCGTCGACCTGCGCCTGTGGGACACCGGCGTGCGGCTCTACGCGCTGCCGTACTACGCAAACACCGCGACGCTCAAGGACCACCCCGATATCGTTGCGCGATTCATGCGTGCAACCGCGCGCGGCTGGCTCTATGCGAACGCGAATCGCGACCAGGCCGTCGATCTGCTCGTCAAGGAATATCCGAATCTGAATCGCGCCGATGAACGTGTCGCAATCGATTCACTCATGAGCTACGCGTTCGATCAGGCCACGCAGACCCAGGGATGGGGCACGATGGACGCGAAGATCTGGGAAGAGCAGATCTCGATGTACGGTCAATTGGGTCAGTTCCGGGGATCTCAGCCAAAAGTCGAAGACGTCATGACGATGGACGTTCTCAACGCTACCCGTTCCTCTCGCCTCAAGGTGTAACCCATGCATGCTGCCACGATCAATCCGCCGAGCGCGGAAGGGGCCGGTTCGTCCGCTGCCGCGCTGCAAGGCACCGATCTGTCGATTAGCTGCCGCAATATCAACGTGCGCTTCTTCACCGACCGGCGCAGCGTCACCGCCATCGAGGGCCTGAGCCTCGACGTCGCGGCCGGCGAATTTCTCACGCTGCTCGGGCCGTCGGGGTGCGGAAAGTCGACGTTCCTGCGGGTCGTCGCGGACCTCATCAAGCCGAGCCGGGGTGAGATCAGTGTGCTCGGTGCGGCACCGCGCGTTGCACGCGAGAAGCGGGACATCGGCTTCGTGTTTCAGGACGCGGCGTTATTGCCGTGGCGCACGGCGATCCAGAACGTGGAGTTGCCGCTTGAAGTGGCCGGTGGCAAAGCACGCGCAGGGCGTGCCACGCCGCGCGAACTGCTCGAACTCGTCGGCCTCAAGGGGCGCGAGGACGCTTATCCGCACGAGATGTCCGGCGGGATGCGCCAGCGTGTCGCGATAGCGCGTGCGCTCGTCAGCGATCCCAAGGTTCTGCTGATGGACGAACCGTTTGGCGCGCTCGATGAAATCACGCGCGACCGTCTGAATGAAGAGTTGCGCCGCGTCTGGAAAGAGATGGGTTTGACGACGCTCTTCGTCACCCACAGCATTTATGAAGCGGCGTTTCTCGGCCAGCGCGTGCTGATGCTGGCTGCCAATCCCGGGCGTGTGAAAGAAATCGTTCCGGTCGGGCTGCCGGAAGACCGGACGCTCGACATTCGCGAGACCCGCGAGTTCGTCGAACTCGCTGCCTATCTGCGCCGCGTACTGGAGACCTGCTGATGACCACATCCGAAATGCAATTGAATCTGTCTTCACAAGCGGCGGACCCTGAAGCGCAAGCGTGGCTTGCGCAACGCCGCCAGCGCATGTGGCGCGCGCGCTTGCTGCCGGTACTCGGCGTCTTTGGTTTGCTGTTCGCGTGGTGGGCGGTGGTGGCGGGCTTTCATGTGAAGCCGTTTATCGCGCCGTCGCCGTTTCTGGTTCTGGAGACGCTTTTCAGCAAGAGCAATGTGCTGTTGCAGAATCTGGTGCCGACCACGATCGAAGCCGTGGGTGGCTTCATGCTCGGGAACCTTGCGGCGATCCTGATCGCAACAGTCTTCGTGCACAACAAGACGCTGCAGGACATCTTCTATCCCGTCGCCGTGATGATCAACTCGATTCCGGTGGTCGCGAAGGCGCCGATCCTGGTTCTCATCATGGGTAACGGCCTTGAGCCGAAGATCACGATTGCGGCAATCGTCTGCTTCTTTCCGACGCTCGTGAACATGGTCCGCGGACTGCAGGCGGTGAATCCGCAGGCGATGGAACTGATGCAGATCCTGTCAGCCAGCAAGCGCGAAATCTTCTTCAAGCTGCGCATCTACGCTTCGCTGCCGTATCTGTTCTCGGCGCTGCGCATTGCCGCGTCGATGTCGGTGATCGGCGCGGTGGTTGGCGAATGGATCGGCGCTACGCAGGGCATCGGCGCCATGATCATTCAGGCCACTTATAGCTTCGATTCGGCCTTGCTGTACACGGCAATCATCATGAGCGCGGTGCTGTCTGGCCTGTTCTTCCTGGTGATTGCGATCGTCGAGCGCCTGGTCGTCAGATGGCAGCCGGAAAGCGCGCATTGAACCGAACACGACATACCCGAGATATCAGAGGAAAAAAATGAACATGATCAGCGATTTGATTCAGGAAAGCGTGCGCGACGTGCGCGTCGCGGCCAAGGCAAACGTGGTGGTGGTCGGTGGTGGTCCCGCAGGCTTGTCGGCGGCGATTGGGGCGGCGCGCAACGGCGCCGAGGTGATCCTGCTGGAGCGTTACAACCACCTGGGCGGCCTCGCATCCGGCGGCATGGTGCTGGTGCTCGACGATATGTGGGACAACCATCTGCAGGAAATATCGGTGCGCGGCGTTTGCATGACGTTCATCGAGCGGATGGCAGCGCGCAAGCTGGCGATGTTCCCGCGTTCGGACGAATGGGGCGAGGATCCCGCCGCGTATCGCAAGTGGGGCCGCTGGGGCACGTTCGATTTTCACAGCCAGAAGACGCCGCACCCGGTGTGCTTTGCCGCCGCGTTCGATCCGGATGCGATGAAGCGCGTCGCGCTGGAGATGGTCGAATCGCTGGGGATCAAGTTGCGTCTGCATTCGTGGTTCTCGCGCACGCTGGTCGAAGACGGCCAGGTGAAAGGCGTGATCTGCGAGACGAAGAGCGGCCGTGAAGCGATTCTCGCGGACGTGGTGATCGACGCGACAGGCGACCTGGATGTCGCGGCGTCGGCGGGCGTGCCGCATGTCGGCGGCACCTATATCACGACGACCGTGTTCCGGCTTGGCGGCGTGGATACGGATGCTGCCGAGCGTTTCGAAGCCGAGGAGCCCGAAGCATTCGCGGCGCTGGACCGTCAGATCAAGCGCATTCTCGGCGGCTCGTGGGGCTACTGGTGGCTCAAGACTCCGCTGCCCGGCGTGGTGTGGTGCAACTGCCCGCATATGGCCGGCCTCGACGGTCTCAAGCCCGAAGACCTGACGCGCGCGGAAGTGCAGGGCCGGCAGCATATTCACGCGGTGGTCGATTTCGTGCGCGAGAAGCTGCCTGGCTTCGAACAGTGTTATGTGATCGACGTCGCACCACAAACGGGTGTGCGCCAGACGCGCCTGCTCGAAGGCGAGTACGTGATGACGAAGGATGATCTCGCGCAGCGTACGCGTTTTGCCGACAGCATCGCGCGCGGCCGCGACTACTACATGCCGTATCGCGTGCTTCTGCCGAAGCAGATCGACAACCTGCTGGTCGCCGGCCGTCACTATTCCGCGACCTCGCAGGCGCAGAAGATGTCGCGTGAAATCCCGCCGTGCATGGCAATGGGTGAAGCGGCCGGTGTGGCCGCCGCGCTCGCACTCGGCGCGGGCGTGCGGGTGCGCGATGTCGACGTGTACGCGCTGCAGAAGACCTTGCGCGCACAGGGCGCCGACCCGGGCGACCAGAGTGGCCGTAACGCCGACATTCCGCCGCTTGCGGCGCACATCCAGAAGCGGGAGGCCGCATGAGCGTCGCAGACAACGTTGCCAAGACACCTGACCTGCCGTTGGCCGGCGTGCGTGTCGTCGACCTCACCCAGGTAATGATGGGGCCGGTCTGCACGCAAATGCTGGCCGACTACGGCGCCGACGTGATCAAGGTCGAACGCAAGGGCGCGGGCGACCTGAGCCGCTCGACGTTCGAGCCGGTTGCAGGCGCTGACAACCCGATCTTCTGCAGCCTGAATCGCAACAAGCGCAGCGTGGCGCTCGATCTGCGCGACGCGCAGCAGATGGCGTCATTGAAGGCGCTGATCGCGGAAGCGGACGTGGTGGTGAGCAATTTTCGCGCGGGGGTGATGGACCGCATGGGCGTCGGCTATGAAGACTGCCGCCGCTTGAATCCGCGGATCATTTACGCGGTGGGTACCGGCTTTGGGGAAACCGGGCCGTATGCGCACAAGGGCGGACAGGACGTGCTGGCCCAGGCGATGAGCGGCGTGATGGCACGCCGCGCCGATGAATCGCTGCCGATCTCCGTGTACCCGACCGCGCTTGCCGACTACTCGGCGGGCATGCACATGGTGCAGGGCATTCTGCTTGCGCTCCTGCACCGTGAACGCACGGGCGAGGGGCAGAAAGTCAACGTGTCGCTGTACAACTCGATGCTCGCAATGCAGATGCAGGAAGCCGCCATGATCATGATGGCCGACTCGGAAGTGAACTGGGCCGCGATGCCGCTTTCGGGCGTGTTCGATACCCAGGACGGCGCACTGGTGCTGGTGGGGGCGTTCAAGGCCAATCCGCTGCGCGACATCTGCGCCGCGCTGCAGATCGAGGACCTGTCGCTCGACGCGCGCTTTTGCAACCTCAACCAGCAATTCGCGCACAAGACGGAGTTGCAGCGCATCTTCCGCGAGCGGTTTGCGAGCAACACGCGCGACTTCTGGCTCGCTCAGCTCGAAGAACAGGACCTGCTGTGCGCACCGGTGCGTGATCTGCGTGAAGCGCTGGTCGATCCTCAGACGCTGCATAACCAGTTGATTCTGGAAGGCGAAGGTGAGGGGCAGCCGGTTCGCTTCATTGGCAGTCCGATCGAGCTTTCGCGCGCTCCTGTTGGCTTGCGGCGCGGGCCGCCGCGCCTTGGCCAGCATACTGAAGAAGTCTTGCAGCAATTGAACGGCAAAGTCGCCACGGAGGCAGTATGAGCGTGCGTCTCGTGATCGACCGGCACGTTGCCACGGTGACGCTGGCGCGGCCCGATGCGCTCAACGCCGTGGACCTTGCCACCGAAGCCGAACTGCAACGCGTCTGGACGGAGCTCGAGCACAACCGCGACGTGCGCGTGGTGGTGCTGACCGGCGAAGGCGAGCGCGCGTTCTGTGTCGGCGCGGACCTGAAGAATCCGTCAGTGAGCGGTCTTGAGTATTGGGCGGCGCCGCGGCCGGGCGGTTTTGGCGGCATTGCGCTGCGCGAGACGCTGAACGTGCCGGTGATCGCGCGGGTCAACGGCTACGCGCTGGGCGGCGGCTTCGAAATGGTGCTGGGCTGCGATCTGGTGGTCGCCTGCGAAGAAGCGAGCTTCGGGCTGCCAGAGGCGCTCGTCGGACGCATGCCGCTCGACGGCGGCATGACTCTGTTGCAGCGGCAGATTCCGTACCGCCAGGCCATGGCGATGCTGATGACGGGCCGCCGCATTTCAGCACGCGAAGGGCTCGACATGGGCCTCGTCAACGAAGTCGTGCCGCGTGGCGAACTGGACGCCGCCGTCGGGCGCTGGGTGCAAGCCCTGCTCGCGTGCGCGCCGCTGTCGTTGCAGGCGATCAAGCAGGTCGTGAGGCGCACGTCGACGCTCTCGCCGGCGGACGCTCAGGCGCTGCGGCTGCCCGCCGTGGTGGCCGCACTGCAATCCGACGACGCGAATGAAGGTGTGCGCGCGTTCCAGGAGAAGCGCAAACCGGTCTGGAGCGGACACTGATGGCCTACGTCATCACTTCGCCCTGCATCGACGTCAAGGACGGTGCCTGCGTGAAATGCTGCCCCGTGGACTGCATTTACGAAGGGGGGCGCACGCTCTACATTCACCCGGAGGAGTGCATCAACTGCGGTGTGTGCGTGTCCGTGTGTCCGACCGAGGCGATTTTTCACGACGAAGAACTGCCGCAAGCGGAGGCCCAGTTTGCCGCCGTGAACCGGGATTTCTTCGGGCCGGACGCCAGTGCGCTCGGTTCCCCGGGTGGCGCATGCGACGTCGGTAAGGTAGCCTGCGATCATCCCGTGGTCGCTGCCTGGACGGTGCGGCCGATGAACTGAGGCAACACGATGCATGCGAATGTCCTGAAGTATTTTGTCGAAGTGGCGCGGTGCAGTTCGATCCGCAAGGCCGCGCAGAATCTCTATGTCGCCTCGAGCGCGGTCAACCGGCAGATTCTCAAGCTCGAAGCGGAGATGGGGACGGAACTGTTCGACCGGCTGCCGAACGGCATCCGCCTGAACGCGGCCGGTGAGCGCATGCTGAAGCACATTCGCGCAACGCTGAACGACTTCCACCTGATGCGCAGCGAGCTCGACGATCTCAAAGGTGAGCGCAAGGGGCATGTGTCGGTGACCGCCATGGATTCGCTGTTCGTCGACTTCTTGCCGGCCACCGTCGAGGAGTTTTCAGACGCGTATCCGGCGGTCACCTATTCGATTGCCGCGGTGCCGCCGCACGACGTGCCGGTGCGGCTCGTCAGTGGCGAGTACGACGTGGGGATTTCATACATTACGAAGTTGCCCGCGGGTCTCGACGTCGTGACGGAGGTCTCGTTGCCGCCGGGTGTCGTGATGGCCTCGTCGCATCCATTGGCGAAAACGGAGCGCATCAGTTTCGACGAATGCCGCAATCACGCATTTCTGCGGCTCGAGGGGCGATCGCCGATCCAGGGCGTCGTCACGACCGACTTTCCCGAGTATTGGGAGTCGCTGCAACCGAGCGTTATCTGTAACTCGACGACGCTGCTCAAGCGCCTGATTGCATCAGGGCGGGGCATTTCATTCTTCTCCAAACTGGCCTTCCTCGACGAATTGGCACGTGGCGAAGTGGTGTGGAGGCCGCTTGACGACGTGAACGTGAACGCGCTCACCGTCGGCGTCATTACACCGAATCAGCGTGTTCTGCCGCATGTGACGTTGGAGTTTGTCGACCGTATTGTGCGGCGCCTGAAGCACGTCGAACTCGCGTTGCGCGACGTCTGATATAAAAGAATCCTAAATGATCGACCGTGTGGCGGCAGTCCGTTTGCGACTGCCCGCCTGCATGCGGATCACGGTCGATCGTCTTCCAACATCCAGGAACACAACATGGTCTCATCAGGCTATACCGATACCCGACTTCTGATCAACGGCGAATGGTGCGACGCCGCCAGCGGCAAGACCCTCGACGTCATCAACCCCGCCACCGGCCAGGCGATCGGCAAGGTGGCGCACGCCGGCATCGCCGATCTGGACCGGGCGCTGGCCGCCGCGCAGCGTGGCTTCGAGGCCTGGCGCAAGGTGCCCGCCAACGAGCGCGCCACGACGATGCGCAAGGCCGCCGCGCTGGTGCGCGAGCGCGCCTCGGACATCGCCCGGCTGATGACGCTGGAACAGGGCAAGCCGTTTGCCG
>DASVNP010000413.1:0-22554 GCA_036383775.1 Paraburkholderia sp.
GCTGCCATCATGCCGCCATGTCGGGCTCCAGATTGCGTGCCATGCCGGTCCGGAGTGTGTCGAGAAATTGCACAATGACCGGCGTTCCCGGTGTCGGAGCAAGCGTGCCGCCCATTGGCAGCAGGAAGCATCGCATACTGCTCGCGTCATCGCAGCGGCTCAACTGCGCCGACGCCCACGTTGATCGGCCGCCGTGCACGCTTGCCAGTGCGGCCTAGGTGCTGGCAGCGGGAACGCACATACCCGGGGGCAGTGTCAGTTCGTAGCCGAAATCCGGTGTCAGGCTGCCCGCCACCACACATTCCAGCTCGTGAGGCCGTCCTAGCAACGCGGCCGCACGCGTCACGTGGCCGGCTTGAATTAGGCGCCGCGTCTCGGTCGAAGATGATGGCACACCCGGTTCATCGCCGCGCGACATATCCATCGCGACGGGTTCCACTGCGAAGCCGAACCGAGTGCCGAGCTTGCGGAGATAGTCGACCGTGCCGACCCGACCGCGCCCGCAGACGAAATTCTCTCCCACCACCAGCGCGTGCATGCCCAGCCGCTCGACAAGCGTTTCACGCACGAAATCGTCAGCGGATTGTTCGCGCTGAAGCTGATCGAACGGCACGACGATGCAACGATCGACGTTGCCCGTCGCTGCCAGCAGCGACAGACGGCGACGCAAACTCACGAGCATCGGCAATGCCCTATGCGGCTGCAACACGAGGCGCGGATGCGGATCGAACGTCACGACTACCGTGGGCAACGCGCGCCGCGCGCCGGCTTCGCGCAGTGTACCCAACACAGGGCGATGACCGCGATGCACACCGTCGAACACGCCGATCGACACGACACACGCGCGCGCTTGCGCGTCGCGCTTAGTTCGGCTTGCAGAACAGATCGCGCACGACGTTGCGAATCCATTGATTGCCCGTGTCGCGATGCACGCGGTCATGCCAGTACTGTGCAATCTCGATCTTCGGAAACGCGAGCGGCGGACGTGAACATTGGAACGCGGCACATAATGTTCTCGGGCGGTACATGGGCCTCGAGTAGGCGCTCGGCGCACAGATGCTCGTGCCCGGTGCCGACCGCCGAGACCAGCGCATGCTTTTCGGCGATGAAGGCCTCGTGCGATGGCATCGGTCCGATCCGCGGATGGTCCTTGCGTGTCACGTTCGCGTACGACTCGACATATATCGGCAAGCGTCGAATGCCGGCAGACAGCGCCGGAAACGATCCATTTTTCCAGTTCTCGACGACGGTGCCGCCCTGTCCTGAGCCTCTGGGGCCGTTGCCAACCGACAAGGAATGGTTGGCCGAAGCGCATCATCGGATTGAAGACGGCAATAGTTGCTGGGTTGAAGGGCGTTGCCGTTTGTCCAACTCCTATCTCTACGACGTCGAGATCGTCGATGCGGTTCAGCGGCGTCTTTCGGATATTAGTCTGGCGACACATTGGCGTGAGAAGTCCAGCTTATGGCTGCTGGTACAGCATCGATTCATCTATGCCCAAGGCTGCGTGTCTGCCGATTTCGACAAGGCGGAATTTTTGCTTGAACTTGGTAAGACGGCAGATGTAGACAAAGTCATCGGCAACATGACGACCCATCCCGCGACCGACGCCCTACCGTACAGAACGCTTGCCAACCCGCTTGGAACTCCGCGCCCCCGCGACTGACGAGTGTGAAAACGCGGTTCGCCCATTCGTCGTCGGCGGACGCGACTGGAACAAGCTCCTTGTTGTTGGACGCCGCCTGCGCATCGACAACGATGATCATATGCGCAAGATTGTTTGTCCATGGTGGGTGCCTGGCATCGACGCTGCGACAACGGACAACCGCTTCAACCGAGTTCGGGACCCAACAGTCGACGAACGATCGGAGAGGCAGCTACATTTCCGGCGTTCGCCGAAAGCTCGTGATTTTGCTCGACTTCGGCAAGGTCATACAGATAGTTCACCATCAGGCCGTTCGATTGTTCGAGTCCCTTCGGCGAGATATCCGCGAATACATTGAGGCGCTCAAGTCGTGCGCCATTTCCTAAGTGAAAGCGCGCAACAGGATCGAGTGGGCGACCATTTGGTGCTTTGGCGCGAAGGAAATAATGGGCAGCAGCCCTTTGCAAAGGCTCACGCAACGCCTCGATGTGCTCAGGCTTCTTGAACCATTCCGGCTCGTCAAGTGCTTCGAGCTTCTGTCGATCTTCCGGAAAAAGCGCGTTTGACTTGATGGATTGACGCTCCTTGTCCAGCCAGCGTCCGAAACCGGGCGCTGGCGAAAGCGTAACGAACGTGGAGATCGACGGCAGGGCCTTTTTTAATTCGCGCGCAACCTGCCTGATGAGAACATTGGCGAACGAAATGCCGCGCAGCCCGACCCGACAGTTCGAGATGGAATAAAAGACGGCCGTAGTGGCCGCCGCCGCCGGCACCACCTTGCGCTTCGCAGCCAGTATCGGTGCAATCGCTTTAGGGACGTCACGGGTCAGCGCAACCTCGACGAAAATCAGGGGCTCGTCTGCCAAAACAGGATGAAAAAACGCGAAGCAACGCCTGTCAGGCGGTTCGAGACGACGGCGCAGGTCCTGCCAGTCCTGAATTTCGTGGACCGCCTCGTATCGGATGATCTTCTCCAGAATAGGCGCAGGAGTCCGCCAGTCAATCGGACGAGCGACAAGGAGCCCGCGGTTGAGCCAGGCGGTCAGTAAATGGCGGGAAGCGCTCTTTTGGAAAGGCTGCGAACTGGGACTCGAAAGCGTTGACACAACACATTCTCCAGAATATCGGTGACCCGGGGCCGCGGCAGGCCGTCAGGCGCGACGCGGCGAAGCCCGCACCGCCTGCGCAAACAGTGCGTTGACCTCGTTGCTGGGAATCGCGTCGTCGTTATAGCCGAACGTGCCGTGCTCGCGCATCTCGTGCGCGGCGCGAAGGAACGCGCCGAGCGCAGCGCGAGCGAGCGAGCCGCCGACGCTCACCCGCTTCACGCCGAGCCCGGCCAGCTCATCGAGGCTCAGCCCCACGCCCTGCAAGCCCATCAGCACGTTGACCGGTCGGTCGAGCGAACGCACGAGCGTCGCAATGTCCTCGCGCGTCCTGATGCCTGGCGCATACAGCACGTCGGCGCCGGCTTCCTGGTAGGCCTGCAGCCGCCGGATCGTGTCCCGGAGGTCCGGCCGGCCCCACAGATAGTTCTCGCAACGCGCGGTCAGCGTGAACGGAAACGGCAGCGCGCGAGCGGCCTCCACCGCCGCGCGCACGCGCTCCACGGCCAGCTCCTGCGCATAGATCGGATCGTCCGCGCGCGTCGTCGCGTCCTCGATCGACCCGCCGACGACACCCGCTTGCGCGGCGCGGCGGATGGTTTCGGCGCAGTCCTGCGGCGCGTCGCCGAAGCCGTTCTCGAGATCCGCGCTCACGGGCAGATCGGTCGCGCCGACGATTTCCGCCAGATGCACGAGCATCTGGTCGCGCCCGACCGCGCTATCCGGTACGCCGCGTGAAAACGCGTAGCCTGCGCTGCTCGTCGCGAGCGCCTTGAAACCGGCCTGCGACAGAAGCCGCGCGGTGCCAATGTCCCAAGGATTTGGGATGATGAATGCGCCAGGCTCCTCGTGATAGGCGCGAAACGCCTGCGCTTTTTCGCTTTGAGAGTTCATTGCCTTCTCCGCTTGATAGTGGTTCCGTTTGGATGAGATGAGTTCGTCGGCGGCGAGCCGCTCGCCGCGTCCATCCCGCACGAGACGCGCGGCGTGCCCGGCGACGCTACGTGCCGCGCTGAAATATCGTCTGTTGGTCAGGGCTTAACGTGAGCGATGCCCGTGGGTTTCAGTCCCGATTGGCGAGACGTCGCAGCGTCGGCATCAGCTCAACCGGATCCGGACGCCGTGTGTAATCAGGATTCACTTCCGCATAAGCAATCACGCCGTCCTGGGAAATCACATAGCGAGCTGGCATTGGCAGGGTCAAACTCGGCTCCCCGTTGATGACGGGCAAGTCAGTGCCAAACCGCTTATAGGTATCGACCAGTTCATCCGGAAGCCGGAAGCGGATGCCAAACCCATCCGCAACACGGCCGCCAAAGTCCGTCAGAATCGGATAGCTCAGCTTGTTGTTACGCTGTGATTTCAGGCTGTTCGCGGCCGTCTGCATCGAAATGGCGATCAGACTGGCGCCTAGCGAGCGGATTTCGTCAGCAGCAGCTTCGATCGCCTTCAGATCGATGTTGCAGTACGGACACCAGACACCGCGATAGAACGTGATGACCAGCGGCCCTCGCTTCAGCAGTTCGTTCGACGAAACCGGACGTCCCTCTGCGTCAGGCAAAGTGAACTCGGGCGCCTGGTCGGCCGCCTTCAGCGCACGCTCCGCCTGCCTGGTTGCGATCAGCTCGGCGGTGGTCCGGTGCAGGACTTCCACGACGTGAGGAGGCGCAACCTTTTCCTCGAAGTTCGCCTTGAAGGCATCCAGCTTTTCTTGCAATCCCATTTCTGACTCCAGTTAATTGCCGTTGGTAACGGCGTGGTCAAATCGTGATTCATTCCTGCCGGGATGGGTAGAATGCCCAGATCACTATCCGTTATTGCTCGGCAGATGAATGACAATCTCGGCGTCCCGGCTTTTCACGTGTGCAGGAAGAAAGGCCGCCTTAACCGAGGCCGGGCCCGAGCATGAATTCCGGGAGTGCGCGCATGAGCCACTCCAGCCTCGGAATGATTTCCCAGATGCCGAAGCTGGTTGAGTCCGCGTAAACCTTTAACTCCGTGCCAGCGCAAGAAACTCAGCGCGTGCCGCATCCCGCTCGCGAATGCACCCGCGTAACGCTGTGGTTATGGTTTCACTGTTCGTGTGTTGCACACCGCGCGACTCGACACACAAGTGGCGCGCACTGATCCACACTCCAACGCCGAGCGGTTGCAGGTGCTCCACCAGCGCGTCGGCGATCTGACTCGTCAAGCGCTCCTGTACCTGTAATCGGCGCGCGAACGCGTCCGCCAAACGGTCCAGTTTCGACAGTCCGATCACCTTCCCATTGGGTATGTAGGCAATGGTGCACCGACCAATAATCGGAGCCATATGGTGCTCGCAGTGCGAATACACAGGGATGTCCTTACGCACGACCATCTGGTCATAGTGCTCCGCCCCGTCCTCAAACACCTTCATCAGCTCCGCAATGTCGACGCCATATCCGCTACACCAGTGCCGCCACGCCTTCGCAACCCGCGCCGGTGTATCGCGCAACCCCTCACGCAGCGGGTCGTCGTCAACCAGTGCGAGCAGGTTGGTGATTACAGACTCGAGTTCCTCGTTCGAGTTGTAAAGCGGTTCGATCTTCTTCAACAGCATGACAATCAACTCTCCTGTAAATCGCACTGTTGGCACCGTGCTCGCTCATTTCAAAGCCGACCACATGCACGCGGTCATCCGCGGTCATCGTTCATCAGCGCAACGGCAATGTGAAAGCCGACGCGCACGAGTGCCTCGCAGCCCAAACCACCCATCGACATTTCGCACTACAGCGATGGCACAACGCCGTCTTTTTCTACCAGAATCACTTGCGCCTCAAAGACACCATACTGTGCCGGGGTCACGACCACGATCACCTTCTTGCCCGATGTGAGGTCGGATCGCGTCGCCGGAGCAAAGGTCACGACCGGGACGTTTTCGGGCACTGTCACCGTATTACTGCCTCCCCTATAGGAGAGTTTGAGTTCGCGACCGCTGGCAGCTGTAACAAGACTGTCCACGTTGGCATTCGTCATCGTGCTGTTGGGGCCAAAATCATAGGCAAAGTGCCCTTCCTGTGTGCCACGCGCTGCTTCGGGAAAGAGCAGAACTGAAGTAGCAATCAGCTTTCCATCCGGACCCGTCATTGCTGGCGTCCCAACATACGATCCCACTTTGACGTCGGAGAGCTTGATCTCCTTGAGAGCCGTTACCGCGACGTCAGGCTTGACTTCGATCGAAACAGTGTCACCGCTGTGGCGATGCACTGTCAGGACGTCGCCGTGAAGCGACAGAATATCGCCGCGGATACGTTCGCGTTTGACGTTGGACGTCTGCGCGAACGAGACGCAGGCCAATGTAAGGGCGGCGACAAGGACGCACAGCTTCTTGTGCATTGACATAGGGATTCTCCAGATATGCGGGGTGTCTTGAAGACGGCTAGTCCTGCTTAGGACTCGCCAGACCAGTTGCCGGTGAGTGCGACGTCGAACTGGACATGGCAAACGACTCGCTGTGCGATTGGCCGCATGGCGCGAATTAACCGAACTCGCTCCAGATCTGTCGGCTGGTTTCTGAGCAACGGGCGCATCCTGCTACTTTGCCTGGCGTGCAGCCGAGATGATTGCGGCAGCGACCTCTTCAGGTTTCGACAGCATTGGTACGTGACTCGCCTCCACATTGACAACCGCAGCGCCGATCTGTTTCGCCATTCTCATCTGGAAGTCGGTAGGGACAATGTGGTCTTTCGTCGTGACGACGTACCACGACGGCTTTTCATGCCACGCCGCGTGACCGATCTTTTCGGCGAGACAGCCTGAATACCACGGCTCTTGCGTCGCAGCGAGCAGACGCGCCTGCGCGGGCGAAACGTCGGGCGCAAAATCTTCGGCGATCGCCTTATCGGACAGCGTCAGGAAACCCGCGGCGTCCTTATGCACCTCGGCTGCCCACGAAGGCGCCGGCAGGCCTTTTTGAATGTCGTCAGCCGATTGCCCGCTATCGGGCGCAAATGCGGCGACATACACGAGTGCCTTGACCTTGTCGTCGTTGCCCGCCTGCGTGATGACGGAGCCCGCCCACGAATGGCCAACCAGCACCACCGGACCGTTTTGCCGGTCAATCGCGCGGGTCGTGGCCGAAACGTCAGCGCCAAGGGACGTCAGGGGGGTTTGGACGGCCGTCACATGCAGGCCCTTTGCTTCGAGGAGAGGAATGACCTTGTCCCAACTCGATCCGTCCGCGAAGGCGCCATGCACCAGGACAATGTTCTTGCCTGCAAGCTCAGGATCGGATGCGGCCTGCGCAGTGGCGGCGGATATCAGCGCGCCGGCGAAAGCCAGCGACAACGACAATTTTTTCAGCGTGTTCAAAATAGTGACTCGTTAAAGAAAGTAGAAACGGAAGCGGTGTCACGTAGTCCCACGTTACATCGCTAACGGCAACGCGATTTGCCACCTGCGTCGCGCGATTTCATTGACCGGCTGAAGCCGCCCGCGCCAGCGCCACTGCCTGCTCGCGCGCAGCCTGTCTGGCCACCTCGTCGACTTCGGGGCCAAGAAGTGTTTTCTCGACGAGAACCGATTCGACGTCGGTGACGCCGACAGATCGCAGCCACGCTTCCATATACGGCCGCTGAAAATCGAACGAATGGGCAGGTGTGCTCGAGTCGATTGAATAGTCGAGGCCTCTCGCATAAATCACGACCGCTTTCTTGTCTTTCAGCAAGCCCACCAGCCCGCGCTCATCGAATGAGAACAGGATGTTCCGCTGCGAGACGACGTCGATGAAATGCTTGAGCTTGTACGGAATGGAAAAATTCCACAGCGGCACTGAGAACAGCAGCGTATCGGCGTCGTGCAATCGCTGCGCGAGCTCTCGGATGCTCGTCCACGCGTGATGCTGGGCTTCACTGAGAGGCGTGCCGCTCAGGTCTGAGTATTTGGCATTGAGTGCGTCGCCGTTGAATTCCGGCAACGCGATCGCCCACAGATCGAGCACCTCGATCAGATGATCCGGATGAGCGTCGCGATAGGCCTCCAGATACGAGTGCGCAACGTCGAGCGACGCAGACCGCGTCTTGCGCGGCGACGATTCGATATGCAGCAAAGTCGGCATGGGGATGACTCCAGGTGCGTTGATTAGCCTCATCAGAACATATTTCGATCCAAAATATAAATGAAGTATCATGGGCCTATTCAGTCCGAATCGCACTAATTTGGAGAGAATGTCTCGTGTTCGATACCGTCCTGCTGCGATCTTTCGTGGCCGTGGTCCAGGAAGGCGGCTTCACGCACGCCGCCGCCCGTCTCAATCTGACCCAGTCCGCGGTCAGCGCGCATCTGCGGCGGCTGGAGCAACAGACCGGCCGCGACCTGCTTGCGCGCACCACGCGCTCGGTCACGCTCACGGCGGACGGCGAGCTGCTGTTGGGTTATGCGCGTGCCATCCTCGCGCTCAATCATGATGCGCAGGCGCAGCTGTCTCGTGGACCCAGCGAGGGTGCGATCCGTGTCGGCCTGTCCGACGACCTTGCCAACGTCAGGTTGATGAACGTCATGCAAGCGTTTGTGGTGCGCTACCCGCGCATCGCGTTCAGCGTCAGGGTCGGCATCCCGGCCGATTTGCTCCGTGCGATGGATCAGGGCGAGCTCGACGTGGTGATCGGCGGGCGCTGCCCAGATGCCCGCCCCGGACGCGTACTATGGCGGGAGACGCTCGTGTGGGCCGGCGCGGAGTGGGCCTCGCTTACGCCTGGCGTTCCCGTGCCGCTCGCGCTGCTCCCAGAGCCCTGCCCGTATCGTGAGGCTGCACTGGCCGCGCTCGCCCGCGCTGGCCTCGATTACCGGATCGCGCTGGTGTGTTCGAGCGGCGCCGGTTTGTGCGCCGCCGCGCAGGCCGGTTTTGCGGTGACGCCGATCGTGCATACGCAACTCGTGCATGGCTTGCACGTGGTCCCGCCGGATGCCGGCTTGCCTGCACTGCCCGATGTCGAGTTCACGTTGTTCGCCGCGGCGGGGACGTCGCCGCCCGTCGCAGACGAACTGGGCAACGCGATCGTGCTGGCATTCGCGCACAAAAGTTAAACCGGAGAAGTACAGCGGATAGGCTGCGCTATGGAACGCCAGAAAATGAACTTTGTTGCTTGATCCGTTGCAAAGACTCGTGACGTTCTGGAACGACTAGCCGAGTACTCTTCGGACGAATTGCATCGTCTTGCGATCCACTGTGTTTTGTTTTCCGCGGGGGGCGGAGTCGCTCTTGCGTCCCGCTGCTATGACCTCCTGGCGGCCGTTTTTGCGACGCGCCGCTGACGGTTTCCTGTATCTCCTGCACGATCTTCCAGCCGCGGGCCTTCGCGTAGTTGCGCAATTCCCCCAGGCCTTTCCATTTGGTAAAGAATGTTTTTCCCGCCAGTTGATTGACCACCCGTTCTCCCAACGTGAACATTCTTGCCGGGTAAATCCCCGAACGAGAATCTAACTGAGGGCGAAATGGAGTTCTCAACGCTGGAAATACTCCATGCTGTAGCAACGCGGAAAAGCGTCATGCGGGCCGCGGCGTATTCTGGCTCGAGCGCTGGCGGCGAGCGTTAGGCGCGCTGCGAGGAACGGCCGATCTTATTTCATTGAGCTCGACCCGCTGCGCGTGTAGTCTCGTGCAGCTCAACGTACCGGCATGCACGACGAAACACTATTTGAAGAGAGGGCAACATGACTAACCAATCTGACAATCGCGCGCTGCTGCGCTTGCTGGGCATCGAAAAGCCGATCATCCAGGCGCCCATGGCCGGCGTGAGCACGCCGGCGCTGGCGGCCGCCGTATCGAACGCGGGTGGTCTTGGCTCGTTGGGTGTCGGTGCGATGAACGCTGTGGGCGCCCGCAAGATCATCAGGGACACCCGCGCGCTCACCACGAAGCCCTTTAACGTCAATGTGTTCTGCCATAGCCCCGCCACGGCCGACGAACGGGTAGAGCGGCAATGGCTGAACTGGCTTGCGCCACAGTTCGAAAAGTATGGCGCGACGCCGCCCGCTTCGCTGTCCGAGATCTATACGAGCTTCGTCGCGGATGCGGCGATGCTCGAGGTCTTCCTCGAGGAGAAGCCGGCGGTAGTCAGCTTCCATTTCGGGCTGCCGTCCGCCGAGGTCATCGCCGCATTGAAAAACGCGGGCATCAGGCTGCTCGCCGCGGCGACCAATCTGCAAGAGGCGGCGCAGATCGCTACCGCGGGTGTCGACGCGATTATTGCCCAGGGCATGGAGGCGGGCGGACATCGCGGCGTCTTCGATCCGGATGGGGCCGACGACCGGCTGGGCACGTTCGCCCTGACGCGGCTGTTGGTCAAGGAATTCGATTTACCGGTGATCGCCGCAGGCGGCATCATGGACGGCGCCGGCATTGCCGCCGCCCTCGCGCTCGGTGCTCAGGCGGCGCAACTTGGAACGGCCTTCGTTGCCTGCCCGGAGACATCGATTGACGATGGTTATCGTCGGGCCATTCTTGGTAACCAGGCTCGTCACACGACGTTTACTGCGGCCATTTCCGGGCGTGTTGCGAGAAGCATGGTGAACCGGTTCACGGAACTCGGCAACGACGCGAGTTCACCGAAGCCGCCGGTATATCCGGTTGCATACGACGCAGGCAAGGCGCTTCACGCCGCAGCCAAAACCAAGGGCGAATTCGGCTACGGCGCCCAGTGGGCTGGGCAGGCAGCCGCGCTCGCGCGGGCTTTGCCCGCAGCGGAATTGTTCGCACAATTGGAGCGCGAGTTGAAGGAGAGCGTTAGGCAGTTGTCGCAGTGGGCGGGCTAAAGCGTCTCGTTTGAGCAAGGCGGCGCGCGGGTCCGACGCTGTTGCGCTGACCCGTGCACCCGACGCGGGGTTCGCGTTGGAGAGTATGAACGCGTCTTTGGAACATCGTGCGAAGTCCGATTGCCACGCCGACTTCCGTGGGCTTCGATGATCGAGAGGCAGATCGACAGTCCCGTGCCCATGCCTTCAGGCCTGGTGGTGAAGAAAGGATCGAATATCCGCTTCGCGTTTTCCAGCTCGATACCTGTGCCGGAGTCCTGTCGGCGACAACCACATCGCCTCGTTCATCCTGACGCGTCTCGATCAGCAGTTCGTGTGACCCCTCGCTGACGTTTTCCATCGCCTGAATACCATTGATCACAAGCTTGAGGATTACCTGCTGAAGTTCGATCCGGTCAGCTGGGCCTGTTTGCGCGCGAGTACGCGCTTCCTGTGATTGCAGCGGGCGGCACAGCTTGGGACCGAGGTCGTTGCGTGTCCGGAAACGTCGATCGACGATGGCAATGTTCACGCGGGCGGGCCGAACGTCACATCGAGATGTGCCCCCGCCGCTGGTTTCCGAAACGATATTCGTGCACACTCGCTCATCCGGCGCTTGTTGCAAGCGCGAGCGCGTCCCGTGCCAACTCGTTGGTGACCACAGAAAAGAACATGCAGCGAAAATTCGACGATTTGTTGCTGGGCAGCATCGAGCTGTTCTGTCTTGCTGCGGAACTCGGCAGCTTTACGCTAGCGGCGACTGCGGCAAGCGTCACGCCGGCCGCCGTGAGCCGATCGGTCGCGCGGCTCGAGGAGCGCCTCGGCGCGCGTCTGTTTGTACGGACGACGCGGCAGATCCGGCTGACCGATTCCGGCCGGCGCTACTTTGAGCAGTGCCGGCAGGCGCTCTCTCAGCTCGTCGATGCGGAACGCGAGGTGACGGGGCAACAGACGACGCCCGCCGGCGTGCTGCGGATCAGCATGCCGACGCCATATGGCCACTATCGACTGCTGCCGCTACTGCCGGCGTTTCGCGAGCAATATCCGGAAGTGGAAGTCGAGGCGCATCTGAGCAACCGGAACGTCGACTTCGCCGACGAGGGGTTCGATCTCGCGATTCGAGGCCGCGCGCCAGACGACTCGAGCCTGATCGCGCGAAAGCTCGAAGATGCGGAGCTTGTCGTGGTCGCGACGCCTGGATACCTGAAACGTGTGGGTATGCCGAAGTCGATCGAGGATCTGCAACTCCACGACTGCATACAGTTCGAGCTGCCGAGTAGCGGTCGCAACCTGCTTTGGGCGTTCCAGGACGCTACCGGCGAAATCGACGTCGCAACGAAAGGCGGGTACGGGACGTCCGGCGACGCGCTGTCCGGGGTGACGCTCGCGCGCAGCGGTGCGGGCCTGTTCCAGACCTATCGCTTCATTGTCGAACAGGATCTGCGGGATGGCCGGCTCGTTGAGGTGCTGCCCGGCAATGGTGGCCGTTCCCGGCCGTTCCTGTTGCTCTATCCGCACGCGCGCTACCTGTCGTCGCGCGTCCGGGTGTTTGTCGACTTCCTCGTCGAGCGTCTGACGCGCGTGCCGCCGCGAACGACGGCACGCTAAGCGAAGACTTTGCGTTCCCATCAGCGCGGCTGTGGAATGCCGCGCTCGCGCATATTTGATCGCGTGGCAATTGGCACTCGCGCTGAATGCGGCACTGATGCTGCGCAACCGCAACCGCAACCGCAACCGCAACCGCAACCGCAACCGCGGCAGTCTTGTCGCGGCGCTGACGCGAAAAACACCGCGCTGAAGTGGCTTCGTTGCGGCCGAAATTCATGGCTCTTCCGATAATATCGTGCGCGATGTATAATCGATACCGTCGTGCGATGCACATTTTTGCTGAAGAAGACGCTTATGAAATCGACCGATTCAACGCCTGAGACGGCCCCAAAACTGTCTGATTTCCTTTGTTTTGCCATTTACTCGGCGAATCTGGCGTTCGGCAAGGCCTATAAGCCGATCCTCGAGGAACTGGGGCTTACTTATACGCAATACATCACGATCATTGCACTGTGGGAGGAAGACCATCAGACGGTGGGCAGCCTCGGGGAGAAATTGTTCCTCGAATCCAATACGCTGACGCCGATTCTGAAGAAGCTCGAGGCAATGGGTTATCTGCAACGGCAGCGCGATCCGGAGGACGAGCGTCAGGTGCTGGTTAGTCTGACGAAAAGTGGCAGGCGGTTGCGCGAAAAGGGGCTCGACATGGACCTCGTCGATGCGACCGGCCTGAAGCCCGACGAATTCACGAAGATGCAGAAGGGGATCGTCACGCTGCGCGGCAACCTGATCCAGTCGGTAGAAGAGCAGGAAAGGTGAATAAAGCGGTCATCGCACGCTCCGGAATGGGCAGTCATGCCGGAGAAACGAGCCGCTCCGTGCGCATCTGCTCGATCAGGGTGTGTGATGGCCCTTCAGCGACAACGCGCCGCCTGCGGCAATCAAGGGAGCGCTGGAAGCAGCCTGAGTCGATCGCTACGCATCTTGACGGATCGTGCGGACATCCCCATGATTTTTATCGCTGGCCACGGGTGAAGCCTCTTCATGGCGAGGCTTGCGCGCCGCAGGCTCGGCTTCGATCGCTTTGCGGTATCGCCCCGGCGCCATGCCGGTCGCGCGCTTGAATGCATGACTAAATGCGCTTTCCGACGTATAGCCAATCGCCTCCGCGGCTTGCGCAACCGATGCGCCCGCGCGCAGGTCCCGCTCCGCGAGGCGCATGCGCCAGTCGGTCAGGTACGTGAGCGGCGGCATGCCTATCACGTTTCGAAAGTGCACGGCGAAGGCGGTGCGCGACATGCCGGCTTCCCGTGCGAGATCTTCGAGATTCCAGGCGCGCCTCGGGTCCGCATGCATGCAGGCAAGGGCAGGCGCGAGCCGTTTATCGCCCAGCGCCCTTAGCCAGCCATCGCCGCTTGTCGGCGATTGCATGAGATAGGCCCTGAGGGTCTGCACAAAAAGCAGTTGGGCAAGCTGCGCCCGGACAATGGGCCATCCGGGACGCGCTGGGGGCGCCATCTCCCGGACGATCTGTTCAAGCAGCCAACTGAGGCTTGCCGCTTCGGGGTGCGCGCCGCTCACATGAATGAGCGGCGGGAAACAACCCAGGAGCAGTGCCTGATGACGATCGTCGACCTGCACCATGCCGCCCAGCATGGCGAAATCGTCGCCCTGACCGAGGCGGTAGTTGCCGTCGTCGTCCGGGGCGAGCGGTGCCGTGATCGCGCTTGCAATGAGATGCGGTTCGCTGGCCAATATCAGCGAACGCGTGCCATTCACGACCAGGATGTCCCCGCGTTCGAGTCGCGAAGGGGCCGCCATGCCATCCATGAAGAAATAGCAGGCTCCCTCGACTGCTGCGCAAAGCTTCACCGCATTGAGATTCGCAAACCGTCGAGCCCAGCTTCCGCCCGCGATGAATCGCCCCGAGAGATTGCATCGGGCGCGCACGAGGTCGAGTAGATCCGAGAGAAGGTCGGTTGCCATTTTTGAACTATCACGCAGAAATCGCGTTCGATCAAGCATTCCGCGTTCGAATATCGCTGGGTAAAGTGTCCTCGTTCAATTTGGAGAGACACCCATGCCCACATTGCAGACACCCGTTGGTTCGGGTTTTGACGCGGCCTCAACCGCCGCAGAAGTCATTCAAGGCATCGACCTGAGCGGCAGGCACGTCGTCGTGACAGGCGGATATTCCGGGATCGGCGTTGAAACCGTCCGCGCCTTCCACTCGGCAGGCGCGACAGTGATCGTACCTGCTCGTGATATGAGCCGCGCCAGAGAGGCGCTTCTCGACATTCCGGGCGTGATTCTGGAGGAGATGGACCTCCTCGATCCAGTGTCGATCGACCGGTTTGCAGAGCGTGTCCTCGCCGCCACCGATTCACTCGAGATTCTCGTCAATAACGCGGGCGTCATGGCTTCGCCGCTCTGGCGGGATGCGCGCGGTTACGAATCGCAATTCGCGGCCAATCATCTCGGCCATTTCCAACTCACCTGCCGCCTCTGGCCTGCGTTGCGCCGCGCCGCGGGAGCACGTGTCATTGCATTGAGTTCCTATGGGCACCGACGCGCCGGTGTCGATTTTCACGATCCCAACTTTGAGGTGCGGACGTACGACCCGTGGGTGGCTTACGGACAATCCAAAACCGCCAATGCCTTGTTTGCCGTCGCGCTGGACTCGATTGGCCAACAGGAGGGTGTCCGTGCTTTCTCCGTGCACCCGGGTGGCATCGTGACGCGACTCGTCCGCCATATGTCGCAAACGCAGATCGATGCGAGCGAGATCCTCGACAGGTCGGGCAAACCCATTATCGATCCGCGGAACAACAAGAAGACACCCCAGCAAGGCGCCGCCACGACGGTGTGGTGCGCGACGAGTCCCAGACTCGAAGGTATGGGCGGCGTGTATTGCGCCGACTGCGAAATCGCCCGCGCGCTCCCTTCCGACGACGCTACGGAATTGCATGGCGTACGCCCGCGCGCGACGGATCCCGTTGCCGCCGGCCGCCTCTGGCAACTCAGCGAGCAGCTAACCGGCGTGCGGCTTGATTGAGCGAGTATGTCACGATGTGATATGTAACCTTGACGGTCGAGTTGCTGTACTCGATGTGCCGACGCATACACGGCGTACAAACTATCTCAAGCGCGGGGAACAATTAGCGGCTAGTGCAGTGCATTTGTTCATCCTGCGAAGCATTTTCTTGAGTGCTGGTGTCTTTCCGGTTCGCGTGCTGCCTTCTACACTCGCTTCAATGCTAATCGTCGCAAAGGAGTGGAGATGAAAGCGTTCAGTGACAGCACCGATGTCGATGCTGCCGTCGCGAGTGCGAAGGCGGCGTTCCCGAAATGGAGCAACATATGATCCTGCATGAACATCCGCCGCAGAACGTCAGCGTCTCGAGTCGCATCAACGGAGAGGATTTCCGCAAGGAAAACACCGGTCGATTGCTTGATCGCATCAACCGGCAGGCGGCACGGCCGCCTAGCCCTTGCGCAGGGTAATCGTGGTATTTCTTTGACGCAATCTTGTCGTCTGCGTGGATTTTTGCGTTGCCTGAACTCGCTGTGTCGCCGCGGGCATTGGCATATCGCTGCTACCGCGCGGCGTGGTGGTCGACGACTCGGCGCAGGATATCGTGGCTATCACTAGCGCGATTGCAGATTCGCGTCGCTTCAATACCTGTGTGGAAAGTCATTTGTTCCTGGGCGTTATCCCATTTTGCGTCGGCGGCTTCTAGAATCGTCGTCAATGGTCGTTTGTGTACAGGACAGGTTTTCATGATTTCCTGTACGTCCGCGCTTACAGCCGGCGCTATCTGATATCTGCTACAGCAATGGAAACCGCCTCCAATGCCGTCTCTCGAGTGGGGACGCAGGGCCACGAGAAACTCACCTACGCTGCACACAACGCGCAATACTGGCGCAGAAATCTCGCCGTCTGCGTATTTGGTTCGTTCACAACGCTCGTTAGCCTCAGCATGCTGCTGCCATTTCTGCCGCTCTACGTGCAGCAATTGGGCGTGACATCGACTGCCGCCGTGGTGCAATGGTCGGGCGTAGCATTCGGCGCCACCTTCCTTGGCACCGCGGTGACGGCGCCGATCTGGGGCCAACTCGCCGATCGCTACGGGCGCAAGCCGATGCTGGTACGGGCCGCGGTGGGCATGGCGGTCGTGATGTCGACAATCGGTCTCGCCCACAACGTCTACGAATTGGTTGGACTGCGTTTCGTTGCGGGGCTGATCGGCGGCTACGCGTCCGCGTCGATCGTGATGATCGGCACACAGGCACCGCCGGAGCGATCGGGCTGGGCGCTCGGTGTGCTGTCGACCGGCGTGCTGGCCGGTAACCTGGTTGGACCGTTGATCGGTGGCGTGTTGCCGAACCTGATCGGCATTCGCGGGACGTTCTTCGCCGGCGGCGCGATGATCGCCGTTGCCGCGTTCCTGACAATTGTGCTCGTGCGCGAAGAATTCAGCGCGCGGCCAGCACCGAAGGCCAAGGTGGCGCAGGAGCAGACGTCGTCTTCAGCACCGGTGCGCAATTATCTGCCATTTGCGGCGCTGCTCACCACTGCGATGATGGTGCTGTTGTCGAACATGTCGATCGAGCCGATCATTACCGTGTATATCGCCCAACTCGGCGTTGCGCATCATCGCCTGGCAACGGTCGCGGGCATTGTGATGGCCTGTTCCGCGTTCGGCAGCGTGCTGATGGCCGCGCGGCTCGGCGCACTCGCGGATCGCATCGGTGGCTGGAACGTGATCATTGGCTGTCTGCTCGCTACCGGCGTCGTGATGATCCCGCAAGCATTCGTTACGCAATGGTGGCAGCTCGCCGTGTTGCGCGGATTGATGGGCATGACGCTGGCCGGCTTGCTTCCGGCAATCGCCAAGCTCGTGCGCCAGGCCGTGCACGAACGGCATTCCGGCAAGATGCTCGGTTATCTCCAGTCCTCGCAATACGCGGGGCAGGTGATCGGTCCGCTGATCGGCGGCGCGATCGGTGTACATCTGGGCATGCGCTATGTGTTCTTCGTCACCGGTGCGCTGCTGATTGCCTGCGCGATGCTTGACCGGTGGGCCAAGGAAAAGCAGGCTGCAACCGCGGCACATTGAGGGCATCGTCACGATGCGTTCGAAGCAGAATAGGGCCGGCTCGTCGGGCTAGATGACATACAAGAATGGGCGCCAGAACGTGCCCGGATATCGGGCGAAGTCCGACTGGCGGCCCGGGAAATTATGGGGGCGTCGGATTTGCGCTCAGAGGTTCGAAGGTTTGCTCCAGCATCGGTGTGGCGATCAGGGCGCCGTGGATGCCGATCACGCTGACAAGTTCCAGCACCTCCATGATCTCGTCCTGCGTTGCGCCGTGGCGTAGCGCGTTGCGCATATGGGTCTTCATGCCGGGCCGGTAGAGATGCGTCGCGGCAGCGTCAAGCGCGCACAGCACCAGTTCCTTGACCTTCGGTTCGAGTGTGCTCCTGTTCATCGGAATCGCCGCGAATTCGGCGTAGGCTTCGAAGAAGTCCGGATCGATGCGCAATAACGCGTCCCATGAAGTATCCCAATAGCCGTTGGTGGCGATAAAGCGATGCCTGAGTCCGGCGCTGCGGTCGTCCTCACCGTCGGTTCTCGGTGTCACACCTTCCTCATTCAATGTTTCGAGCAGAATCTCGACCCCTACGTTCGCCGCGTGAATGCCGACCAGGCTCGTCAGTTCGAGCACTTCCATCAGCTCAGCGCGGCTCGCGCCGAAGTCCAACGCAGCTTTCAGATGCATCGCAACACCTGGCGTGAACATATGCGTCGACGACGCGTTGATTGCAACGTAGATGAACTCCTTGACCTTGTCGTCAAGGTAGTTGTGCTTCAGCGGCACGACGGATAGATGCAGATATGTGTTCAGGAACGCATCGTCGATACGCAGGATGCTTTCCCATTGCGGGGCCCACGTATTTCGGAGCCTGATGAATTCTTCCTTGAGGGCCTGTTGCTGTGCGTTGAGTGTCATGATTGGATCCTTTGGATGAAAGGTCGCGTCAGGTCGAAGCGGCGTCTGGGCCCATGGTGCGCCTGGCGGGTGGCTTACTATGGAGCGACGGCGCGACATACGCGGTACAGAAGCGCGCGCCTGCGAAAATCAGGCGACTGCAAGGACGGCCACGTTGCCGCGAATCCGTCCTGGCGCTGCGGCATGGGCATTCCGCTGCCGTCGGCTATCGTTCTCGCGAAAGAACACGGTGCAAAAGTCAATAGCCCGATAGCGTGGCCGCGGGGTGCAGCGGTGGTGGTCTGTGGCCTGCTTCCGCCCGGTGCCTCGTACCGTCGACATGCGCCGGCAGATCCGTCGAGGTTTCAGGAATCGTCGTCTCTCACGGCCAATTCAAGTCTAATCGATGGCATGGACGATCCGCCATGATGCTAGCGTTACACATGGGAACAATTGAATTGCCGCGAACCCGGATGATTATGGGCTGAACGTCCTGCAGAATAGGAGGTATGCAGTGCGTACGATCGAATCGTTCCGGTGTCTATCGATGTCGTCATGAAAGTCACATCGTCTTTGCTTCGCGGATGTGAGGGGCAATGATGGATGGCCGTGGCGCAGCTCATCAGGGTGACGCTGCCGGACTCGACGAGAGATTTTTCATATGTGCCCGGCGCTCGGCTTGCCGGGCGCAGCTTATCCGATACGGGCTTGTGTGCCATGCTGACTCCATCTCCCGATTCCCTACCTCAATCCAATCCCGGCTTTTCGCGTATGTTCGCGCGCGGCCGCCTGACCCTCGGAGTACTGTTCGCAATCGAATCGTACCCGGGCGACGCACCGACTATGCGCAATCAGATCGCGCTCGCTCGCCGCGCGGAGCAGGCAGGGTTCGCCGCGCTCGGCGTGCGCGACGTACCGCTGCGCGATCCGAAGTTTGGCGATCTTGGGCAAATCTACGATCCGTGGACGTGGCTCGGATATGTGGCGGGCCAAACCGAATCCATTGCATTGTTTACCGCTGCGATCGTGCTGCCTCTCCGTCATCCATTGCACACGGCCAAGGCAGCGGCGAGTGTCGACAGGCTCACCGGCGGCAGGTTCGTGCTCGGCATCGCCTCAGGCGATCGTCCAGTCGAATTTCCTGCGTTCGCGGTCGAGCGCGAGGAGCGCGGCGCAATGTTTCGTGAACAGGTTGAGTATCTGAACGCTGCGTGGAGTCACACGTATCCGCAGATCGAGAGCCGCTATGGCACGCTGAGTGGCGCCGATCTCGTGCCTAAGCCCATGTCGGCGAGGGTGCCGCTAATCGTCACCGGCAACAGCCAGCAGTCGATGGAATGGATCGCGCAGAACGCCGACGGGTGGATTACCTATCAGCGCTCGCTCGACAGCCAGATAGAGTTGATCCGGAATTGGCACGACACCGTCGAGGCAGTCGCGCCCGATACCTTCAAGCCGTTCGCACAGCCCTATCACATCGATCTGGCTGCCGACCCGGACGAATCGCCTACACCGATCCATAACGGTCACCGTCTTGGCCGCAGTTGGTTGATGCGGGCACTGGAGGCGCTCGAGCGCGCGGGTGCGAACCACGTCCTCCTCAACCTCAAGTATGGAAGCCGGCCCGCCGAGGCGGTGATCGAGGAACTCGCGACCCATGTCGTGCCGCGATTCCCGGCCCACGGTGTGGTTTGATCCGCCGGGCGATTACGCCGAAGGGGCGTCGCAGATCATTGCCGTACTGCCGATCAGCAGGGCGATTTAAACAATCGCCACGCCCGGCGGACTGGTTTTTATACCTTCAGACAATTTTCATCGCCTTCCGGAATCCTACGAAACATGCGGGCCGGCAACCTGGCGATCCGCAGAATGTGTTCAGCCAGTCTTGATGAATGCGGCGGGTGTAGTTATGGAGGAGGGTTAAACAACCCGTAGAAATCAAGAACATATGGTGGATACCACTATACAGATGTGCGGGCGGTACCTTCGTATCGGCAGGCTGACGGTAGCTCGAAACGACGTCAGTCTGGTCAATGTGGACTCCGAACTCGGGTGCGGACTGGCTCGAAGCCTGATCGAGTTTTTCCGATGTGTGGGCAGCTGTGAACGCTGTCGAATCGGGCGAGGCATTCGAGTGGCAATGCCGCGCACGACGTTTTGATGGTGTCTTTCGCTGGTTTCAGCCTCGTGGACGTCCGCTGCGGGATGCGTTCGCAGACCGGCATGCGCGCGGTGCTCGACAAACTGGGCGTGCTGGTTATTCCTGAGGCATTCGCTTTGAGCAACGCTCATCAGCCATTCGACGCGGAAGGCGTGCTGAAGGACGAGAGCGTGGGGCGGCTGACGTCGGACGTCGGCGCGGCGTTGTATCGGACCGCATCGCGACTGGCCTGAAACTGGCCCGACCTCCGCCATAGGCGGCTGCACGTCTGAAACGCACGCCTGATTTGTTCCCGTCGCGCAAGACTGAATCTCCACGGTGGGTATTCGAACCTGGCGGCGACTCGCCTACATTGGCATCCAAGGGCAATGTAGCCCCGCTCAACAACGAGGCCGATCGCGGTGCTTTCGACGCAAGCCGGATACATTCGCGCGGTCAAATCAGGAGAGTAAGGATGTCGGACCAGATCAACAACCGCCGCCGCCGTTTTCTTGGAACGGCGGCGGCCAGCGTCGGCGCGATGGAGATGATTTTGAGCGGACTGGCGAATGCGCAGACCGATCAATCCAGCACGCCAGTTACGGGAGAAAATGCCGCAGAGCGGAATGCGTCGTTTGCCGATATCAAGCAGATCAATGCCGGTGCCCTGAACGTCGGCTATGCCGAAGTAGGGCCGGAGAATGGCCCTGCTGTGATTTTGCTGCATGGCTGGCCTTATGACATTCATAGCTTTACCGGCGTCGCGCCGCGGCTCGCGGTGGCGGGCTATCGGGTGATCGTGCCGTATCTGCGCGGCTACGGCACGACGCGGTTTCTTTCCAGTAACGCGGTTCGAAATGGCCAGCAGTCGGTGATCGCCGTCGACGTCATCGCACTCATGGATGCGCTAAAGATCCAGACGGCGATCATCGGCGGCTTCGACTGGGGTGCTCGCACGGCTAATGTCGTCGCAGCACTGTGGCCGGAGCGCTGCAAGGCAATGGTTTCGGTGAGCGGCTATCTGATTGGCAGCCAGGCGGGTAACAAGGCACCTTTGCCGCCAAAGGCCGAGCTCGCATGGTGGTATCAGTTCTACTTCTCGACGGAACGGGGCCGTCAAGGCTATGAAGCGAACCGGCACGATTTCGCGAAGTTGATCTGGCAGCTCGCATCGCCAAAATGGAACTTCGATGAAGCGACCTTCGAACGGTCCGCAAGTGCCTTCCAGAACCCCGATCACGTTGCAATCGTGATCAACAACTACCGCTGGCGCCTCGGTCTCGTGGACGGAGAGCCGCAATACGACGCACTGGAAAAACGTCTTGCCGCCGCGCCGGTCATTACGGTGCCGACGATCACGCTCGAAGGTGATGCGAATGGCGCGCCGCATCCCGAGGCTGCAGCGTATGCGAAGAAATTCACAGGTAAGTACGCACATCGGACCATCAAAGGCGGAATTGGCCACAACCTGCCCCAGGAAGCGCCGGAAGCTTTTGCGGATGCCGTGATCGAGGTTGCGAGTTACTGAACGCGTGGGTTACATCATTTTGGATAGGTGTATAAATGTTGAAAGAACAAGTCAAGCTGATATTCGTTGGTGACCCGATGTGCTCATGGTGTTATGGGTTCGGCAAGGAAATGGAGTCGATCGTCGAGAGTGTGCCTGGGATCGATGTCCAGATTGTTGTCGGTGGAATGGCGGCCGGGGCGACCACCGTGCTCGATGATGCAGGGAAGATGTTCCGTCTCAAGCACTGGGCACGCGTGGAGGAATTAAGCGGCGCCGAATTCAATCGGGACGCGTTGATGGCGCGTCGGAACTTCGTGTACGACACAGAACCCGTTTGTCGGGCGATCGTAGCCGCGCGAATCATCGCGCCTGACGCGGACCTTCTTAAAGTGTTCCGGGCGTTTCAGCGCGCTTTCTACGTCGAAGGGCTGGATACGACCAACGGCAAGGTGCTGTCCACGATTGGAATCCGGGCTTTGGCTGCGCAGGGTTTCGAGGGCACGGCAGAGACGTTCTACGATGTATGGGCATCGGAAGATGCAATCAGGGCAACACGGGCCGATTTCGCGCTGACACAGCGGCTCGGCGTGACCGGGTTTCCGACATTGTTCGTCGAGTACCAAGGGAAGATCGGAAAACTGAGTTCGGGTTTTGCCAAGGCCGAGGCGATCGCGGCGGCGCTCAAGTCACTGGCCGCCTAGCTTCCAACGCATGGCTGAAGCCGGATTTGTTCCTGGCGCGCAAGAGTGAAACTCCACGGTGGGTATTCGAAATTGGCGGCGACGCGCCTACATTTACACCCAAGGGCAACGTCAGCCCGGTGAGAAACACAGCCAATTCAATTCATCTGGAGGTTTGA
>DASVNP010000414.1:0-21617 GCA_036383775.1 Paraburkholderia sp.
TGCGCTTCGACATTCTGCGCGCGCGGATTCGCGAGACGGGCCTGCCCATGGTCTACGTCAACATGGTCGGCGCGCAGGACGAACTGGTGTTCGACGGTGGCTCGTTCGTGCTCGACGCGCAAGGCGCACTGGTGGCGAAGATGGCGCAATTCGAAGAGGCCACCGCGATCGTCGAGTTCGAAGACGGCAAACCGTTGCCCGGAACAATCGCGCCTGATCTGTCGGTCGAGGCGCAGGTCTATGCCGCGCTCGTGATGGGCGTGCGCGATTACATCAACAAGAACGGCTTCCCTGGCGCGCTGATCGGCCTGTCGGGCGGCGTGGATTCGGCGCTGGTGCTGGCCGTCGCGTGTGACGCGCTCGGCGCGGATCAGGTGCGCGCGGTGATGATGCCGTCGCGCTACACCGCAGATATTTCAACGACAGACGCCGCCGAGATGGCGCGCCGCGTCGGCGTGCGTTATGACGAAATCGCGATCGCACCGATGTTCGATGCGTTCCGCAGCTCGCTTGCCGAAGAGTTCGCGGGCCGCGCCGAAGACGCCACCGAAGAAAACATTCAGGCGCGCATTCGCGGCACTTTGCTGATGGCGCTGTCGAACAAGTTCGGCTCGATCGTGCTGACCACCGGCAACAAGAGCGAAATGGCGGTGGGCTATTGCACGCTGTACGGCGACATGGCCGGCGGCTTCGCGGTCATCAAGGATATCGCCAAGACGCTCGTCTACCGGCTTTGTCACTACCGCAATCAGGCCACCACGTTCAGCAAGCGGGATGTGATTCCCGAGCGGATTCTGACGCGTGCGCCGTCGGCGGAATTGCGCGAGAACCAGACCGATCAGGACAGCTTGCCGCCGTATGAAGTGCTCGACGCGATCATGCGCATGTACATGGAAGAGGACCGCTCGCTCGCTGAGATCATTGCGGCAGGCTACTCGGTGGACGACGTGAAGCGCGTCACGCGCCTCATCAAGATCAACGAGTACAAGCGCCGTCAGGCGCCGATCGGCATTCGCGTCACGCATCGCGCGTTTGGCCGCGACTGGCGTTATCCGATTACTTCGCGCTACACCGAGCCGGTGGAGTGAGCCGCGGCGAACCATCGCGGACTGACTTGAAGCACGCGCCGGATGCCGCAATGCGTCCGGCGCGGCGTAGAATAAAAATCATCCATTTCCCTTTCACTCTTCCAATCACGAGACGAGGTTCGCCATGAAGCGCATCACCGCAGTCATCAAACCGTTCAAACTCGACGAAGTGCGCGAGGCGCTCGCTGAAGTCGGCCTCACCGGGCTGACTGTGACCGAAGTCAAAGGCTTCGGCCGCCAGAAAGGCCATACCGAGCTCTATCGTGGTGCAGAGTATGTGGTCGACTTTCTGCCGAAGGTGAAGATCGAAGTCGTAGTCGCGGACAATCAGTGCGACCAGGTAATCGACGCGATCATCGGCGCGGCGCGTACCGGCAAGATCGGCGACGGCAAGATTTTCGTCGCGGACGTGGAGCGCGTGATCCGCATTCGTACCGGTGAGGAAAACGAAGCGGCGGTTTGAATGCACCGCGGCGGTGCGCCAAGTTAACGGCGAAACCGCCCGCGCCAATAAAAAACGGTGCGATACCCTTGCGGACATCGCACCGATACGCGCCTCTCGCAGCAGCGTGAAAAAGATTCTCTTGAAGAACTCCTGACGACGCCCCGAAGGAAGTCCTTCGGGGCAAACACCGTTCGATTAGAACGAGTGTTGAATACCTGCGTACACGCCAGTCTGGCTATGACCCGGCAGCGGGTTGTCCGTCGCGGTCGACGTACCAGCGTTGTTGGCATTCAGGCCGTAGTTAGCCGTCTTGCTGTTTTGCGTGGTGGCAACCTGGATGTCCAGCAACGTGCGCTTGGACAGGTTGTACGAACCACCGATCGTGTAGATCGTCGCATTGCCTGCGCCATTGTTGCCGTTCACGTGGTAGACCGCTGCGATCAGCGCTGCAGCCGGCGTTGCTTGCCACGTCACACCGCCCCATTCATGATCGAGCGTGGTCGGCTGGCCCGGCAGAACATTCGTCGCACTCGCCGAGCGGATAGCCTGGTAAGCCGCCTGAATCTTGAACTGGCCGAGGAACACGTTCACGAGAGCCGAGTATTCGCGCGATGCCGCGAACACGCCGCTGCCGATGTTGCCAGGATTGACCGTGCTTGCGCTCGGACCGTACAGATTACCGTTGCCCGGGTTGCGGATTTCGTCGTACAAGCCGCGAATCTGGAACAGTGCGGTCGTGTAGGTAACCTGTGCGCCGGCTTCGCGACCTTGAGCGGTCGTGCCGTTGCCGTTCCAGTTCGTTGCGTTCGACAGCGCGTATTGACCGTAGAAGTCAAAGCCTGCGATCTTCGGCGACTGGTACGCGAAGTTGTTGCTCGATTGCGGCCAGTTGCGGCCACGCACCAGCGATGCCGACGACCAGCTCGATTGACCGAACGGGTCGAAGTCCCACACGCCGTTCGAGATGTAGAGCATGCGGCCCATCGTGAACGTACCGTACTGGTCGTTCGCCACGCCGACAGTTGCCCAGCGATTGAAGAGACCGCCGCCGCCAGGGCCTGCACCCGTCATGGTGTTGAAGGAGCCTTCCAACTGGAACAGGACCTTGTTGCCGCCACCGATGTCCTCAACGCCCTTCATACCCCACAGGCTGGTACCCCAGTCGCCGCTTTCCGCGCGCCAACGGTTCGTGCTGCCCGTTGCCTGGCCGTTTGCACCCACGCCTTGCGGAACGCCCGTCATGTATTCCAGGCCAGCGTCAAGGCGGCCGTACAGCGTCACGCTGCTTTGGGCATGCGCAACAACACCGGCTGACATCAGCGCAGCGGCGAGCAAAGCTTTCTTCATCTTCTCCTCCATACCCTGTCAAAAAGTGAAACCCAGTACTGCGAATGGTGTTCGGCCGCGAATAGCGCCGAACAGAAAGCGGTACCAGGGAGATTGGCGGGTGGACTGGGTCTCCTGCCTTGACGTGTAGCCTTGGGGGCTATCTGGTCGTCATGCCGATCCCTCGCCGACCGGTTCTCCTCTGTGCTTTGAAGTGAAACTACTTTTAATCAACTTTGTTTTGCTACTTTGGTTACTAATTTATCAAAAATACCCTTCACTGGGAGAAGAAATTAGTACCTGCCTGGACCAATGTCTCCAAATTGCAATACGAATGTGTGCATGGTCCCTTTGCAATGCCTTCGAAAAGCGCGGAAACCCTTCTGCGACAAGGGAATCACGGTTTGGCGCGAGCAACGTAAAGGATTGCCACTATTGACGCTTCAAATGCGGCGGAGTAGGGCGAAGCGGAGGGGTTCGAGGGCGGCGGGGCGTGCTGCGAGGCGTGTTTTTCGCGGCCGGAATGACCGGAATGCACAGGTGAGCGAAACAAAAAAGGCGCTCGTAAGCGCCTTGTAATCCTACTTTGACTACAGCCCAGATACCAGGCTTTGGGTCTTCTTTATTTGAGGCTTCCGGAGAGGAACTGCTTGAGGCGTTCGCTCTTCGTATTCTTGAAGACTTCGTCCGGATGGCCTTCTTCTTCCACCCGGCCTTGATGCAGAAACATCACATGGTTCGACACGTTGCGCGCGAAGGCCATTTCGTGGGTCACGACGATCATCGTGCGGCCTTCCTCGGCGAGCGTTTGCATGACCTTGAGCACTTCGCCGACCAGTTCGGGGTCGAGCGCGGAGGTCGGCTCGTCGAACAGCATCACGTCCGGGTGCATGGCGAGCGCGCGCGCGATCGCCACGCGCTGCTGCTGGCCGCCCGACAGATGCGACGGATACTGTTTCTCGAGGCGCGGCGCGAGGCCGACCTTTTCCAGATATTGGCGCGCGCGTTCCTCGGCCTCTTTGCGCTTGAGGCCCAGCACGTTGACCGGCGCCTCGATGATGTTCTCGAGCACGTTCATGTGCGACCACAGATTGAAGTGCTGAAACACCATCGACAGCTTGGTGCGCACGCGCTGCAATTGCTTCGGGTCGGACACGCGCAATGCGCCGCCTTTGCCGGTCTGCGTGCGGACCTCTTCGCCGTCGACGAAAATGCGCCCGGCGTTCGGCTGCTCGAGAAAATTGATGCAGCGAAGCATCGTGCTCTTGCCCGAACCGGACGAGCCGATCACGCTGATCACGTCACCCGCGTTGGCCTTGAGCGACACGCCCTTGAGGACTTCGTTGTCGCCGTATTGTTTGTGAAGCTCGTCGACGAAGAGCTTTTGCTTCTTGGTGTTCATCAGGAGGGCTCACTTGCTGGGGGCGCGGCGGCCCCCGGGGTTACTTGCCTTGGGGCCGCAGGTAAGCGAGCCAGCGGCGCTCGGCGCGGCGGAACAGCCACACGAGCGCGAAAGAAATGCACAGATAGAGCAGGGCGGCGATACCAAACGCATTGAACGACTGATAGGTCGCCGAGTTCACGTCGCGCGCGATCTTGAGGATGTCCGGCACGGTCGCGGTAAAGGCGACGGTGGTGGCGTGCAGCATCAGGATCACTTCGTTGCTGTAGTAAGGCAGTGCGCGGCGCAATGCCGACGGCAGAATCACGCGCCGGTACAGCGTGAACGACGACATGCCATACGCGCGCGCCGCTTCGATCTCGCCATACGGCGTCGCCTTGATCGCGCCGGCGAAGATTTCCGTGGTGTATGCGCAGGTGTTTAGCGTGAAGGCGAGCAGCGTGCAATGCATGCCGTCGCGGAAGAACGCGTTGGTCAGCTCGTGATTGCGAATGATGTCGAGGCTGTAGAGGCCCGTGTAGCAGAGCAGCAATTGCACGTACAGCGGCGTGCCGCGAAAGACATACGTATACAGCCACACGAGACTGGCCAGCCACTTCTTCTTCGATACGCGGGCCACCGCGAGCGGAATCGACAGGCAGAAACCGAACCCGATCGACACGACCAGCAGCCACATGGTGATTGCGAGGCCGGTGAAGCGGTAGCCGTCGCTATAAAGATAGTGGCGCCAGTATTCCTGGATGATCTCGGTCATAGATCCGCCTTTCGCACGCCGGTCGAGTAACGCTTTTCGAGGTACATCAGCACGAAGTTGGACACTGTGGTGATGACGAGATAGATCGCCCCTGCGAACAGGGTGAAGAAGAAGAACCGAAGCGTGCCCTTGCCGGCATCCTGCGAGGCCTTGACGACATCCGCGAGGCCGATGATCGACACCAGCGCGGTCGCCTTGACCATCACCTGCCAGTTATTGCCGATGCCGGGCAGCGCGAAGCGCATCATCTGCGGGAACATGATGCGCGAGAACACCTGCCAGCCGGTCATGCCGTAGGCCGCGCCCGCTTCGAGCTGGCCGCGCGGCACCGCGAGAAACGCGCCGCGGAAAGTTTCGGTGAAGTACGCGCCGTAAATGAAGCCGAGCACCGCGACGCCGGCCACGAACGGGTCGATGTCGATCTGGTCCCAGCCGAGCATGTCGGTCAGGTTGTTCAGCCAGATCTGGATGCTATAGAACAGCAGCAGCATCAGCACCAGATCGGGTACGCCGCGCACGAGCGTCGTGTAGACGGTGCCGGCGCCGTAGGAGAAACGGTTCTTCGACAGTTTCGCCGCCGCGCCGAGCAGACCCAGCACGAAAGCGAACGCCAGCGACAACACCGCCAGTTTGACGGTTTGCCATGTGCCGTTGAGAAGCAGCGGGCCGTAGCCTTGAAGGAACATAGGGGGTCCTTGACGATGTGCTCGTGACACACCGCGAAAGACGCGGCGCAGAGCGCACCGCTGTGCAAATCATGACTGCATGGCCGTTGCCGGTCTTGCAGCGCGCTTTTCGACTCTTGTTAAAACTGCTTTTAAAGCTACTGCGGACTGTATTACGAAGCCTCGCGAAAGCCCATGCGGGCTCGCCCCGAGGTTTGCGGGGGTTGCCGTCCTGCGTCCCCCGTCGGATGCCTGGGCTCAGTGCCCAGGATAGATATCGAAATCGAAGTACTGCTTTTCGAGCTTCCTGAACGTACCGTCCTGATGAACCTGTGCCAGCGCGCGGTTGAACATCGCTTTCAATTCGACGTCGTCCTTGCGCAAGCCGATGGCCGTGCCTTCGCCAATCGTTTTCGGGTCTTTCACTTCCGGACCTGCCCAGCCGAAGCCTTTGCCGCGCGGCGTCTTCAGAAAGCCGGCGTCGGCCTGCACTTCGTCCTGCAACGCGGCGTCGAGACGCCCCGAAGCGAGGTCCGCGTACACCTGATCCTGATTCTGGTAGGGGACCACGATCACGCCCTTGGGCTCCCACCAGACCTTCGCGTAGGCTTCCTGGGTCGAGCCCTGTTCGACGCCGACGCGCCTGCTCTTCAGCGATTCAGCCGTGGGCAGCAGCGGCGAGCCGGCCTTGGCGATCATCCGCGCCGGCGCGTCGAACAGTTTGTCGGAGAAGTCGATCTGCTCGCGGCGCTTGTCGGTGATGGTCAGCGACGACACGATCGCGTCGTACTTCTTGCCCTTCAGCGCCGGAATGATGCCGTCGAGATCCTGTTCGACCCACACGCACTTCACGTTCATCTTCGCGCACAAGGCGCGGGTCAGATCGGCGTCGAAGCCGACGACGTGGCCGTCCGGCGCCTTCGATTCGAACGGCGGGTAGCTGGCGTCCATCCCGATCCGCACGGTTTTCCACTCTTTCGCCAGCGCGCCGGTGGCCATGACTGCAAGGGCCACGCACAGTGCGAACTTCTTCATGATTCTCCTGGGTCAAACTGATCGTCGCGGTGGTCCGATCTCGGCGACCGCCGGCTCGTGGCTGGCCGTCGCTATTCTAGGCGGTCAAAATTGTCGCGCAGCCCGGGGCGCCTGCTTCGCTCAGGATCGCGCGGATTTGACGCAGCGACGGAGCCGGGCGCGGGCCGCAAGCCCGCGGTTATTCCATCGCGGCGCGCCTGGAGCGCCCACGTGTCTTGAAAAGGGCGGTATTTTACCCGAACAGGGACGGGGCGCCAGTCTGGCGCGCCGGCGGCGGCCGACTGACGGCTGCCGGCGTTGTGCGTGCGCGACGTTGTGATGTTCTCCTCCCAACGCCGCACCGGCGCCCGATTGCGTGGATTGCTGAAACGATCCGGTGCGCTCAACGCGATTGTGTCCCGCCTGCCGTGCCCATACATTCGAGGCATCGCTAATTGCTCACCGGGAGTGCTTCCATGATCGAGATTCGCCGTTCCGAAGAACGCGGCCACGCCAACCACGGCTGGCTCGACTCGTATCACAGCTTTTCGTTTGCCGACTATCGCGATCCGCAGCACGTGCATTTCGGGCCGCTGCGGGTCATCAACGAGGACCGTATCGCCGGCGGCCAGGGTTTTGGCACGCACGGACATCGCGACATGGAAATCGTCACGTACGTGCTCGAGGGCGCGCTGGCCCACCGCGACAGCATGGGCAACGGCTCGACCATCCGTCCCGGCGACGTGCAGCGCATGAGCGCCGGCACGGGCGTGCAGCACAGCGAGTTCAACGCGTCGCAGGACGAGCCCGCGCATCTTCTGCAGATCTGGGTGATTCCGCAACGCGCGGGCGACCAGCCCGGCTACGAGGAAAAACGCTTTGACGACGCCGACAAGCGCGGCCGCTTGCGCGTGGTCGCTTCGCCCGACGGCCGCGACGGCTCGGTGACGATTCACGCGGACGCGTCGATCTATGCGGCGCTGATCGACGGGGCGGAAACGGCCGCGTTCGCCCTGCCCAAAGGACGGCTCGCCTATGTGCATGTTGCGCGAGGCGCGCTGACGGTCAACGGCGAAGCGCTTGGCGCGGGCGACGCACTCAAGCTCAGCGAGATCGATACGGTGACGCTGGAGAAGGGCGAGAACGCCGAAGTGCTGCTATTCGACCTGGGACCTCTGAATGGCTAGGCGTCGAGCCATAACGGCGTGGTTGAGCGTTCGTCGCGCAGGTCGTTGAAAGCGCAACGAGCCGTCACGACGTACCCCGCGCAACCCGCACGCCACGCAGTAAAACAAAAACGCCACGGATGAGCTCCGTGGCGTTTTTGCATTCAGCCGGCGAGGCCGGTTGCGGCTCGGGCCGGCTGCCTCACGCTAACGTGCCGCTTACTGGTTCGCGGCCGGCGCCGACGCTGCGTCTTTGTGATGCTCCCAGCGCTCGCGCATCTTCTCGTGACGCGACTCCATCTTCGCAAAGCGCTGCTTCAGCGCCGTGCTGACGGTGGTTTTCTGCTGATCGTTCAAGCCGTCATAAAACTTGAGCCAGGCGTCCGTGGTTTGCTGACGCAGTTGCGCGTCTTTCTGCTCGATTTGCTGGTGGGCGGCGGCCATGGCGTTCAGATCCAGAATCGGCTGCTGCTGGGCGGCCTTGAACTGGTTCTTCATCTGCTCATGATTAGCGCGCATCGCCTCGTGGTTCTGTTTCATGGTGTCGAGCGCGGCTTGCCACTGCTTTTCCTGATCCGCGTTCAGCTTCAACTGATCGTGCAGCTGCGTGAGCTGCTTCATGAACTGGCCGTGCCAGCCGCCGGGGCCGCCATGGTCGGCGGGTTGCACGGCATAGGCGGCACCCGCTCCAATGGCGAGGGCAGTAGCGGCAACGGCGAGAAAGCGCGACATCTTTTTGGTAGACATGTGAGACTCCCTGTAATGGAATAGCCGACGATGCAACCGAGAAAGGGGAACGGCCTGCATTCGGTAAGACACAGCGTAGAGAACTGCGTCTGGCGCTGTGTTACGTGGCTCGATTCGGCTATTACGGGACATTACGCACGCCTTTCACCGTAACACCCGGTAACCCTTGAGGGCCGTCTGAAATCGAAAACCCCTCCTGCTGCGCGTTAAACTTCATCTCATGGCTACTCAAATACTTGTCGTCGACGACGACGTCGAATTGCGCGATCTGCTGCGCGACTATCTGGCCCGTCAGGGCATCGAAGTCTCGGTGCTGCACGACGCGGGCTCGCTCGAGCGCAGGCTCGAACGCGAGCGCCCCGACCTGATCGTGCTCGACCTGATGATGCCGGGCGTCGACGGGCTCACCGCGCTGCGCAAGCTGCGCGCATCGGGCGACGACATCCCGGTGATCATGCTCACCGCGCGTGCGGACGACGTGGACCGCATCGTCGGGCTGGAACTCGGCGCGGACGACTACCTCGGCAAGCCCTTCAATCCGCGCGAGCTGCTGGCGCGCGTGCAGGCGGTGCTGCGGCGCCGCCGCACGCTGCCTTCCGCGGCGGCGCCAGAGCAGCGCGAGCCGTTCAACTTCGGCCGCTTTACGCTGGATTTCCAGTCGCGCACGCTGCATCTGGAAGACAAGCCGCTCACGCTGTCGGGCAGCGAGTTCGCGTTGCTGAAGATTTTCGTCAATCACCCCATGCGCACGCTCACGCGCGAGCGCCTGCTCGAACTGCTGCACGGTCCGGAATACGACGGCACCGACCGCGGCATCGACGTGCAGGTGTGGCGCCTGCGCCGCATTCTCGAAACCGACCCGTCCACGCCGCGCTTCATTCAAACGGTGCGCGGCCGTGGCTACGTGTTCGTGCCCGACGGCGAACAACATGCGCCGGCCCATTGATTCGCTGTTTGGGCGGCTGGCGTTGCTAGTCGTCGCGGTGCTGCTGCTGTCGCATTTCGCGTGGTACTCGCTCATGCGCCTCGAGCGCAGCCAGCAGCAAACGCGTTACGCGGTCGAGGAAGCCACCTTCCTCGTCGACGCGGTGCGCCAGCACGTCGCCCGTACACCGGATCTACCCCTGCCGTCACGCGTGAAACTGGTCGACCCGGCGAGTGCGGACGTGCCGCCGGAAAACCCGAACCTGCCGGCGGCGCTCGAACGTTTCATCGAAGACGTGCGCGATCGCATGCCGGCCGGCACCCAGGTGCGTATCGGCGCGCCGGGCCGTCCGCCCACGCTGTGGGTGCGTACCACCGCCGATCCCAACTGGATCGTCGTGCCGGTGCAGCCGCTGCGCATGCCGCGCTCGCTGGATCGCACGGTGCTTTGGCTCGCCATTATTTTCTCGTTCGCGGTCATGGCGGCGCTGTTTGCCGCGTGGGCCCTGCAGCAGCCGTTGCGCTCGCTCGCCCAGGCGGTGGCGCGCTTTGGACGCGGGCTGCCGGTGCCGCCGGTGCCGGAGCGCGGCCCGCGCGAGCTGCGGCAGTTGACGCACGGTTTCAATCAGATGGTCCAGGAAGTGGCGCGCACGGAGAACGACCGCGCGGTGATGCTGGCGGGCGTCGCGCACGATCTGAAAACGCCGCTCGCGCGGTTGCGGCTGCGCGCAGAAATGATGGACGAAGCGAAGATGCGCGACGGCGTGGTGCGCGACGTCGATTCCATGACGCACATCGTCGAGCAGTTCCTGGTCTTCGCGCATGACGGCGCCGACCGTAGCGAGCCGGTCGAAGTGGATGCGCAGTGCGAGCGGATCGTGCGCAGCTACCGCGCGGTGGCCACCGGCGCGCCCACTGTGCAGACCGAACTCAACGCGGGGCCGGCATTCCTGCTGCCTGCCGCCACGCTCGACCGGATTCTCTCGAACCTGATCGACAACGCGCATGCTTATGGCGCGCCGCCGATCGTCGTTGCCACGGCGCGTACGGCGCAAGGCTTTACGCTGTCGGTGAGCGACAACGGCGGCGGAATCGCGGCCCAGGTCCTGATCAATGCCAGCCGGCCGTTCGTTCGGCTCGATCCGGCGCGCGGCGGCAATGGACATAGCGGGCTGGGGCTCGCGATCGTCGAGCGGCTGGTGCGGCGGGCGGGCGGGGAGTGGGAAATCGGCAACGACGGCGGCCGTGGCTTGCGCGTCTTGATGAGCTTTCCGCTTGAAGCCTTATCACGGGTTGTGGCAACGTCGGAAAGCGCCTGGTAGAACTGGAGCCCGGTGCGGGCTCGCGTGGGCCGCGCCGCGTTTGCGATCCGGAGTAGAACTCCGGAAGCGCGCGCGGAAGCGGGCGTGCTACTCCGCGAACAACGTATTCAGCGCATTCGCCGCTTCACCATCCACCGTGCTCCACGTCACGGTTTCCGCTTCGAAGATGTAGTGCGTGGTGTATTTGCCGAGGCGCGCCAGGATTTCCTCCTGAATCAGTTCGGGCGCGACGTCCAGTTTCAGATACCACGTGGTGGACGACAGGCGCGTCTGAAACGCGCCATATTCAGCCAGCAGATGGTCGAACGCGTCAGCGTCCTGATCGCGGCAGACAATGACCAGATTTCCCTTCATGCGAATCTCCCGTTAAAGCGGTAAGCGGCAACCTCGGTGTCAGGGTTGATCATACCTGCTTCGTTACGGGACGCCCGAGCGCGGGTTTTGCGTTACATCACTCCGGGTGCGGATGCTGTTGCGGCCGCGCGTGGCGGCGCGCGACGTTACCAGACGTTGGCGATCGTGCGGGCGGGCGGCGCGGTGTCGTCGGGCGGCAGCGCTTCGGTGCGGTCGCGGCCGCCCGATTTCGCGGCGTAGAGCGCCATGTCGGCGCGGCTCATGATCCGCTCGGGCAGATCGTCAGGCGAGAGTTCGGTAATGCCGATGCTCACGCTCAAGCCCACCGAGGCGGGCAGCTTGGCCGACGGCATTGCCTTCAGACGCAGCCGCAGGCGTTCGACCACTTCGTGGCCACCGGCCAGATTCGTGGCCGGCAGCAGCAGGCCAAACTCTTCGCCGCCGAGGCGGCCGATCGCATCTGCGCCGCGCAGCTCGGCGCGGCAGGTGTCGACGAAATGCTCGAGCGCCCGGTCGCCGGCGGCGTGGCCGAAGCGGTCGTTGATCTGCTTGAAATGGTCCAGGTCGGCGATCGCCATGCACAGCGGTTCGTTGCCCGTATGCGCCCGTTCGATCTCATGGCGCAGCAGATCGAGGAAGTAGCGCCGCGACAGCGCGCCGGTCAGCGCGTCGTGACGCGCTTCGGCTGAAAGCAGCGTGTTAGCCGATTGCAATTGTTCGGCGAGATCGCGCGTGGCCCGATGGTGGCGCCGCTCGCGCACATACGACACGGTAATGACCCACGCCAGCGCGACCGTGCCGGCCAGCGTCAGAAACACCAGCAAATGATCGCGCTTGTGATTGCGCAGCAGCTCGGGCCATGCCGCGAGCGGATCGACCAGGTGCGCCGACAGCCCGGAGTTCAAACCGCCGCGCGACTGGTAGAGCGCCGGTGCCGGCTGCTCGGTCATGCCGAACAGCTGCCGGGCCACAGCCTCCGGCACCCACGGCGCCTGTTTGCGCACGTCGGCGTCCACGCGAATCTGGATCTCGGGGAATGCTTCGCGGTGATAGACGAGCATGCGATCGGTGCGTGTCATTTGCGTGACGCGCGAGTCCGGCAGCGCGTGGCCTTCGAGTGCGCTGTTGTGCGCCATGATGATGACACCGCTTTCGTCGGCGACGAAGGTGCCGGCGTGCGCGACCCAGTGGCGCAGCCGCGCGAGCCCGACCTTGGCGACGACCACGCCGACCAGCAGGCCGTCCTGGTAGGACGGCGCCGCGATGAAGATGCCTGGCTCGCCACTCGAGCGGCCCACGCCGTAGGCTTCCGAGAACGCGCCGAGCAGGGCGTTCGTCAGGTAACCGCGCGTGCGCATGTCGGTGCCCACGAAAGAGCGCTCGGCCGCGAGCGGGTTGTTGATGGAGTTGCTGGAGGCGACGCAGATGCCGTTGGCGTTGACGAGCCAGATCTGGTCGAGCCCGGAGAAACCCTGCGCGTCGTGCAGGAAGTTGCTCACGGCGGTCATCCGCGTATCTTTTAGCAAGGCGGCCCGCATGGCGGGTTCCGCCTCTGCGCCGTTCGCGGCATAATTCTGGGATTGCACCAACGCGCGCTGGATCACGTCCATTTCGGCCATGGTCGCAGGGATGGCCCGGGACATGGCGAGGTCGCTGGCGATCACCTCCGCCATGTTGTCGACGATCGAGTTGGACATTTGCCGCTGCGAACGCAGGGCGGCGTCCAGTTCTTGCTGTACCATCCGGTCCGCGACCATGCCGGCCACGAACCAGCAAACCAGTGCGATCAGCATGAAGCTGGCCGGCCCGGTTAACTGGCGCAACGTTGTCCTGTTCATCGACCCTCTGATCCGTCTGGCTGTGACATGCAACTAGCTCATTCGTGGCAGCGCGCTGGCGCTGTATCGCCCCTGTTGAAGCGGCTGGCGATTCGCCGCCGCTGTGGCCCGGGATGAAAACGCTCTCTGGCGTCATCTTCTGATTTTAACCGTCATGGGGCCAGACGCCACTCTTATTGCAGGAATGCGAAGCGCGTCCGCCGCGCCCATCAGGTTCTTAACGGCAGCCCGGCCGCTTTCTTGATAGGTGTATGGGGTTGTCGTGCGATGCAGAGGCGGCCGCCAGTCTGACGTTTGCCGCCATTTAACGCTATTTACCGCTAAAGGTTGTGCCTGAAACATAGGATGGTGTAGTGTCGTGCCGTCCAAAACAAGGAAAGCTCGCCAGCCTACGGGCGGCGCCTGCGGCGACCGTGAAATCCGGCTTGCTGGGTGCGCTCCTGGACGGCTCGTCCAGGAACACGTCCGTTACCGGTTCATGTGTCTCCAACGCTAACGATTTACCGCGCACACGCGTTTTTTGCCATGCCTGATTTTCGCTTTCCGGACCGATCTTCAGACCGCCGCACTGAAGTCGCGGCAGCCTTGCCGCGTTCGAACGCCTGTTTCAATGGGGAGGGCATCTGATGGATTTCAGCTTTGATCTGAAGCGCACCGCCAATGCATCGGCATGGCGGGTGCTACCCAACCGCTGGGACTTCGTCGCCTTTCCGCTGATCATCTGCGTGATCGCGATGGCGGCCATCGGTTTCCACGAGACGCTGGCGCCGATGTCGACGCTCAAGACCCAGGCGATCTCGCTCGACCCGGCGAACCTGCCTGAATACGCGATGCGCACCACGCTGCGCATGCTGGCGGCGATGGTCGCCTCGCTGACTTTCACGCTGGTGTACGGCACGCTGGCGGCCAAGAGCCGCCGCGCCGGCCTCGTGCTGGTGCCGATTCTCGACATCCTGCAGTCGGTGCCGGTGCTCGGCTACATTTCGTTTACGGTCACGTTCTTCCTCGCGCTGTTTCCGGGCCGCGTGCTCGGCGCCGAGCTGGCGGCGATCTTCGCGATCTTCACGAGCCAGGCGTGGAACATGACGTTCAGCTTCTATCAGTCGCTGCGCACGGTGCCGCGCGATCTGGACGAAGTCTCGCGCGGCTTTCACCTGACTGCCTGGCAGCGCTTCTGGAAACTGGAAGTGCCGTTCTCGATGCCGGGTCTCATCTGGAACATGATGATGTCGATGTCGGGCGGCTGGTTCTTCGTGGTTGCCTCGGAGGCGATCACGGTCGGCAACAACACGATCACCCTGCCGGGGATCGGCGCCTTCCTGGCGCAGGCGATCTCGGACAAGAATCTGCACGCGATTGGCTGGGTGATCCTCGCGATGACCGTCGTGATTCTGGCCTACGACCAATTCCTGTTCCGTCCGCTCGTCGCGTGGGCCGACAAATTCCGCATGGAAACCACCAGTTCGGGCGATGCGCCGGAATCGTGGCTGCTCGATCTGATTCGCCGCACGCGTCTGATTCACCGCCTGCTGGTGCCGGCCGGCTGGATGCTCGCCAAGGCCGCGCGTGTGCCGTTGCGGCTGCCGGCTTTCCAGGGGCCGCGCTTCCAGATTCCGCAGATGCAGAAGAGCTCGCGCGTCGGCGACTTTATCTGGGCGACGCTCGTGCTGATCAGCACGGTCTATGTCGTGTACCGCGTCGTCATCTACGTGCGCACCGGCGTCTCGCTCGACGAAGTCGGCCACGTGTTCGTGCTCGGCCTCATCACGCTGCTGCGCGTGGTGCTGCTGATCGCCATCGCGTCGGTTATCTGGGTGCCGCTCGGCGTGCTGATCGGCCTGCGTCCGGCACTTGCCGAGAAGATTCAGCCGCTCGCGCAGTTTCTCGCCGCGTTCCCGGCCAACCTGCTGTTCCCGGTGTTCGTGATCGCGATCGTGCGCTTTCATCTGAACCCGGATGTGTGGCTTTCACCGCTGATCGTGCTCGGCACCCAGTGGTATATCCTGTTCAACGTGATCGCCGGCGCGAGCTCGTATCCGAACGACTACCGCGAAGCGAGCAAGAACTTCCACATCAAAGGCTGGCAATGGTGGCGTCAGGCGATGCTGCCGGGCATCTTCCCGTACTACGTGACGGGCGCGATTACCGCCTCGGGCGGCGAGTGGAACGCGAGCATCGTCGCTGAATTTGTGCAGTGGGGCGATACGAAGGTCGCCGCGCATGGTCTTGGCGCCTATATCGCGCAGACTACCGCCGCGGGCGACTATCCGAAGATTATTCTGGGCATCGCGGTGATGTCCCTGTTCGTGACCCTGTTCAACCGTCTGCTATGGCGCCCGATGTACGCCTACGCCGAGTCCAAGCTCCGGCTCGATTGAGATATGAAGGCATAACGCGATGCAAAATCCTAAAGCTGCTATGACCGCCGCGCCGATTCAGACGCCGCCGATGCCGCCGCGCCTTGGCGAAGAAATTCTGCGCGTCAAGGACGTGTGCCGCGGATTCAACAAGACACAGGGCGAACTGCTTGTTCTCGACGACGCGAATCTGTCGCTGCGCGAAGGCGAGATCGTCGGTTTGCTGGGCCGTTCGGGCTCGGGCAAGTCGACGCTGCTGCGTATCATCGCCGGTCTGATCGAACCGACCGGAGGCGAAGTCACGTATCTGGGCAAGCCGCTCGACGGCCCGGCCAAGGGTGTCGCGATGGTGTTCCAGACCTTCGCGCTGTTCCCCTGGCTGACCGTTCTGCAGAACGTGGAAGCGGGTCTCGAAGCGCAAGGCGTGGGCGCCCGCGAGCGGCGCGAACGCGCGCTGGCCGCAATCGACCTGATCGGTCTGGACGGTTTTGAAAACGCCTATCCGCGCGAGTTGTCGGGCGGCATGCGTCAGCGCGTCGGCTTTGCGCGCGCGCTGGTGGTCGACCCCACGCTGCTGCTGATGGACGAACCGTTCTCCGCGCTCGACGTGCTGACCGCCGAAACGCTGCGTACCGACCTGCTGGATCTGTGGACGCAAGGCCGCATGCCGATCAAGTCGGTGCTGATCGTCACCCACAACATCGAGGAAGCGGTGTTCATGTGCGACCGCATTCTGGTGCTGTCGTCGAACCCGGGCCGTGTGATCGCCGAGATCAAGGTGCCGTTCAAGCATCCGCGCAACCGTCTCGACCCGGCGTTCCGCAAGCTGGTGGACGATATCTACGCAAAGATGACCGCGCGCCAGACCGACGAAAAGACCAAGAAGGGGCTGGAGCTGCACAGCTGGCTGCCGCACGTGTCGACCAACCTGATGGCCGGTCTGATCGAAACGCTGGCCGCCGCGCCGTACCACGGCCGCGCCGACATGCCGGAAATCGCCCGCTCGCTGCATCTGGAGGTGGACGATCTGTTCCCGGTTGCCGAAGTGCTGCAACACCTCGGTTTCGCCGACGTGCGCGAAGGCGACATTTTCCTGACGCCGCCGGCGCGCGTGTTCTCCGAGTTCGGCACCCAGGAACGCAAGATGATGTTCGCCGAGCATCTGTTGCGGCACGTGCCGCTCGCCGCACGAATCAAGAAGGTGCTCAACGAGCGCCCAGGCCATCGCGCGCCGCGCGTGCGCTTCGAGCAGGAGCTGGAAGACTTCCTGTCGGACAGCGCCGCCGAAGAGACGCTCGATGCGGTCATCAACTGGGGCCGTTATGGCGAGATCTTCTCGTACAACGACCAGACCGAAATTTTCAGTCTGGAAGACGTGGAGTCTTAATCGCTCCAGGGTTGTTTAAGAGGCTTTAAAAGAAAACGGCAGGGGAGACCCTGCCGTTTTCTTTTATCCGCTCATTGCAGATTGCCCCAGCGCTCCACCGCCGGCTCGGCCGATGCCCATTTCCAGCCCTTGTCCTGGCGGCATGCGCTTGCGGTGTACCAGTCCTCGTGGGCATTCGGGCCGTCGCCGTCCTGCACGGAGAAAACGAAGTCCTTGCAAAGCGCGAGCGCCGAACTGAAGGCGCGCGTCACGCGCACTTGACCGTGGCCGTTCTCGACTGGCAGCGTGTGCTTGACCGCCCAGGGACGTGTCTCGCCGACCGGCATGGCGCCCGCCAATGCGGCGATGAGATCCTGCTGATCGGTGTGCATGATGCGCATATAGCGGCCGACGGCTTCATCTGTTGCCGCCTGCACGGCAATCCCGACGCCGATGCCGACGGCGGGATTGGACGTCACCAGACCAGAGGCGATACCGGCCGCCGCGCCGCTCGCGGCACCAACCGACGAGCAGCCGCTCGTCATCAAGCTCGCGCCGACACAGAGCGCGCCGGCGAGCATGAGCCGCAGCCGGTTGGCGCGCAGCAAGGCGAGGAAAGGATGAGTGCGGTGGCGGGGACGACGCGGCGCGCGCGCCGTGGCAGTCAAACGCGCAGGCAAATGCGCAGTCAAGCGCGCCGTCATTGCAGCGCACCCCAACGTTCGGTAGCCGGTTCGGCCGAGGCCCATTTCCAGTTGTCGCCGTCACGGCAGATCGACGCGACATAAAACGCGCTGCTGGCCGGCACGTTCTTCGTTGCGGTCTGATCGACGGAGAAGACGATTTCCTTGCAGTCGAGCGCGCCCGCGCTGATCGTGCGGCTCACTGTAACGCGGCCGTGTTCGTCGTCTTCAATCGGCACGGAGTGGGTCACGCTCCACGGCGCCACTGCGCCGACTTCCAGCGGCCCCGCAATTTTGGCGATGCCGTCCTGGGTATTCTTGTGGACCACCCGCTCCGAGTACTGCACGCCGGCCCGCGCGGCGGCCAACGCACCGAGACCAATTCCCGTGGCGACGGCCGCATTGCTGGTGACTTTCGCCGCGAGCGCGGCGCCTGCGATACCGGCGCCGGCGGTGGCGCCTTCCGAGTAGAGCGAGCTGCAGCCGCTCATTGCCGAGGAGATCGCCACGGCTGCAGCAACGAGCGCCATTGCATGCGGACGTCTACGCCGGCCTGTGTGTTTTACCCGTTCGGCCCACACCCTGTGTTTCTGCATTTCCCTGTCTCTGCTCCTGCAAGTGCTTTTCGTTCGAGCTCGGCAATGAAGTTGTGAACGAGTGGCACGCCTTTCATCGCGGCAATACGTGCTGCCGCATTTTGCAGGATGCTATTTGTAATTGGCAGGGGAAAAGTGCAAGAAATTGCAAAACATAGTGCGAGGCAAAACGCCTTCTGCTCAGCGTGCGCCGATTTTGATTGGCGGTGCGAAGGGATTAAGCGGGAGACTACTGGTCGGATTCTTCGTCCGTGCCTTCATTGCTATACGTGCTCAAGCGGTTGTAGAGCGTTTTGAGACTCACGCCGAGCGCTTTGGCTGCGCGTCGTTTGTCGCCGCCGCAATATTTGAGCGTGCCGAGAATGATCTGTTTCTGCGCGTCGGCGAGCGGCGTGCCGATCCACACGCTCATCGCATCGCCCTGCGTCATGGGTTTTTTTACTCGCGATGCAAGATGCGGATGCGGCAGCTCGACCGTCTTCTCAGCGAGAATGAACGCGCGATACACCGCATTTTTCAACTCGCGCACATTGCCCGGCCACGACCAGGTGCGCAGCGTGTCGATCGACCGTTTGCTGAAACTCTTGTTTGCGCCTTCCTGTTGATTGAGTTGCGCGAGGAAATGTTGCGCGAGCAGTTCGCGATCGTTCTCGCGCTCGCGCAGCGGCGGTGCGCGCAATGGGAAAACCGCGAGCCGGTACATGAGGTCCTCACGCAGGCCGTTTTCTTTGACGGCCACCGCCGGGTCGCGATTGGTCGCGGCGATCACGCGCACGTTGCCGCTGATCAGCTCGTTGCCGCCAACCCGGTAGAAGGTCCCGGTTTCAAGCGCGCGCAACAGCTTGACCTGGCGCACCGGCGCCATCTCGGTGATTTCGTCGAGAAACAGCGTGCCGCCATTCGCGTGCTCGAAGTAGCCGATGCGGCCCTGGACCGCGCCCGTGAAACTGCCTTTTTCGTGGCCGAACAGTTCGGCTTCGATCAGCTCGTCAGGAATCGCGCCGCAGTTGACGGCGACGAACGGCGCGTCCTTGCGGCTGCTCTGATCGTGAATCGTGCGGGCAATCAGTTCCTTGCCGGTGCCGGATTCGCCGATGATCAGCGCCGTCGCATCGGTGCTCGCGACCCGTTCGATCTGCTCGTACAGGTCCAGCATCACCGGCGACGAGCCGTACAGGAGCCCGTACGACTGCAGTCCCGCGATGCTCTCCGCGCCACGCTGCTTCTCCTGTGCCGAAGCAGCATTGCTGCCGGCGCAGGCGCTGGGCGAATCAAGATCGATCGACGCCATGAACGAGGGTCCTGTGCAAATGAGTTCGTTGTCGCGGCGCGCAGGCCTGGGAGCGGGACAGAGCGACCCGCCGATATCTTACAAAAGATGATTTAACCACTTCGGCGCGGTTTCCGGCAATCGAAGTGATGCAACCGGTCGAAACTGCTCGCGGCTGTGCGCGCATCGTACGCGAATGGCGAATTTACCGGGTACGGCGCTTGCGGCGTTCATCCACCATGCATCGACGGATTGCTGTGAACCTGCCGGATGGTAAGCATCGTCGCGCCAAAGTGTATTCCGGTATGGAAGGATCCGTTTCACGCGTGCTTCATGAGCGCATCATGAGGGCATCTTGATGAACAGGAGGTCACGATGGCACGACCCAAAATTGGCATATTCGGCGCGTTGGTGGCGCTCGGTGGCTATATGGCGTTCCGTTATGTGCAGCGCAGCCGTTCCGCTCAGGCCTCGGCGGCGCGTGACTTGAGCCGCTGGGAAGGCGAGGGTGGGGCGGTCGCGGTGGCGTCCGCCGCACCGTCGGTCAATGAGGTGGCGGCGGTGCACACGGTTCGCGTCGCCCCCGGTGCCAACGGTTCCGTTTTTCCGGACGGCAACGGCGGTGCGTGGCCGTTTCCGCGCGGTTGAACGAGTTTGCCCGCCACGCGTCGCTGGCGACGTTCAGACGGGCAGTGCCGTGGCACCTCGCAAAGTTATCCCAATAACACCGTATAATAGGTAAATAGACAACAATGAACGGTTTTAATGCGCGGATTACGCGTTCATTGTTGCAGTATCGTGCCAAATCGCCGATCCGGTGCGTTTGCCTAAGTTGGTGGGTACTCACGTCAAAGGGTGCCGTGCCACCTGGCGAAGCACCGGCCCGCCGGTCTGCTGTTCCGCATGCGCGTTAGCATGCCTTCCGACTCCCACGCTTGCAGGCTATCGAGACGCAATGCCACATGTACTGATTGTCGATGACGATGCCGGTACCCGCGAGGCGCTTTCCGCCATCATCGGGGACGACGGCCTGACTACCGCCACTGCGGGCGATCTGCGCGAAGCGCGCATTCAACTGGTCAGGCAGATGCCGGACGTCGTGTTTACGGATCTGAAGCTGCCCGACGGCAGCGGGGTCGATCTGTTCGAAGATCTGGATCCGCGCTCCGGCGTCGAAGTGATCGTGATTACCGGCCACGCCACGGTGGAGTCGGCGGTCAACGCGCTGAAAATGGGCGCCACCGACTATCTGGTGAAACCGATCAACATGCAGCGCGTGAAGGCGATCCTGTCGCGCCTGCCGCGCGCCGGCGACCTGAAGGCGGAAATCGGCACGCTGCGCGGTGAACTGCGCCGCATGGGCCGCTTCGGGTTGATGCTCGGCAATTCACCGGCCATGCAGGAGGTGTACGACCAGATTAGCCGCGTCGCGCCGACGGCGGCCTCGGTCATGCTGGTGGGCGAGTCGGGCACGGGCAAGGAAGTCGCTGCGCAGACGCTGCACCAACTCAGCCTGCGCCGCAAGCATGCGTTCCTCGCGGTGAACTGCGGGGCGATATCGCCGAACCTGATCGAATCGGAAATGTTCGGCCACGAACGCGGCGCGTTCACGGGCGCGGACCGTCAGCACAAGGGCTATTTCGAGCGCGCGAACGGCGGCACGCTGTTCCTCGACGAAATCACCGAAATGCCGATCGAGTTGCAGGTCAAGCTGCTGCGCGTGCTGGAAACCGGCATGTTCATGCGGGTCGGCACGACCAAAGAAGTCGAAACCGACGTGCGCCTGATTGCGGCCACGAACCGTGATCCGGAGCAGGCGGTATTGGAGGGCAAGCTGCGGCTCGACCTGTACCACCGCTTGAACGTGTTCCCGATCAGCCTGCCGCCGTTGCGCGACCGGGGTAAAGACGTGGAGCTGCTCGCGCAGGCTTTCCTCGACGAACTCAATGAGCGCCACAGCACGAAGAAGCATTTCCCTGTCTCCGTGAAGGACATGCTGATGTCGTATCCGTGGCCGGGCAATGTCCGCGAACTGAAGAACTACGTGCAGCGCGCGCACATTATGTCGAGCGCGGATTCGGACAGCACCGCGGCGGTGCCCTTGCAGATTACGCTGTCGAAGCCCGCGGCCGGCACCGCGATCACCATTGCATTCGGGACTTCGCTCGCCGAGGCGGACCGTCAGCTGATTCTGGCGACGCTCGAGCAGTGCGGCGGCGTGAAGACGCGGGCCGCCGAGATTCTCGGCATCAGCCTGAAGACGCTGTATAACCGGCTCGTCGAATACGGCAACGATGCCG
>DASVNP010000415.1:0-6069 GCA_036383775.1 Paraburkholderia sp.
GGCTACGGGCGGCTGCATCGACGTGACGAACAGGACATCCATGTCGCTCCCACCGAATGCAACGCTCGTGACACCGGCGACGGGGACCTTGATGACGCGATCGATCGACCCGTCAGGCGCAAATCTGCAGATCTGCTGACCGAAAACGCGCGCACTCCACATGAAACCGTCTTCGTCGACCGTCGCTCCGTCCGGCAAGCCTGTCTGATAGGGGAAAGATGCGAATTTCCGCTTCCCGTGGACGCTTCCGTCTGACCGGTCATAGTCATAAGCCCAGATGTGTCCGGTTCCGCTATCGGAGACGTACAGAAGCGTACCGCACGGACTCCAGCATGGGCCATTTGAGACAACCAGTCCAACGTCCAGTACTGAAAGCCTCATGTCCTTCTCAAGGGCATAGAGCACGCCGTCCGGAGTCCGTTCGCTGATATCCATGCTCCCCGCAATGAACCGGCCATCGCGATCGACTTTTCCATCGTTGAGACGTACGTGCTCGCCAGCCCGTTCGATCTTCACTAGGGACTCGGTCTGTCCGGACTCGAAATCCAAGCGATGGAATCCATCTTCAAGCGCGAGTATGGCACCGCCTCCTTTCATTAGCGCAAGCGAGCCAACCTTTTTCGGGACTTGCCACGATACGCACCCCGTGCCTTTCGCCGTCGCCCGAAAGACCGTCTGCCCAAAGCTGTCCACCCAATAGAGCCTCTCTGTAGCCACGTCCCAGACGGGACTTTCGCCGAGCAAGTTCCGCTGATTTAACAGCACATCAATGCGCATCACCACGCTCCTTGACACCTATACAGTTTTTGCGGGACGCGAATGGAGTCACACCAGTTTTCGTGCGCGCAGGTCGCCAATCCTGATGCCCCCTCCCGATCCGAGGAGGATCCTGAAGGGCGAGCATCGGATCAGCTGATTCTCTGTTCGGTCTGCGCGTCGAAGAGTACAAGCTTCGACAGATCCACGCGCAGCTTGCAGTGCTCGCCGGGCGAGTGCGGCACATCAGCATCCAGTCGCGCTGCGACTTCGACGCCGCCCATCTCGATCACGGCAAGGACGTCGGGGCCGGTAGGTTCCATCACAAGCACCTTCACTTGCACCTCGCGTACAGCACTCTGTGAGCGGCTATGCTCCACACCAATTGCTTCCGGACGCAGGCCAGCTATCACCTGCTTCCCGGCGTGACTGACGACCGTCCCCGCCTGCTGAGATGGCAGTTCAAGCGTGATGGATTCGGCCCCGACGCCCATCGTGAGAAACATCAGGCCATCCCGCCTGCCGAGGGAGGCCGGGATCAGGTTCATCGAAGGCGATCCCATGAACGTTGCGACAAAAGTATTCGCTGGAGTGTTGTATATCTCTGCCGGCGTGCCGAACTGCTGGATCACGCCACCTTTCATCACAGCGATACGCGTGGCAAGGGTCATCGCTTCGATCTGATCGTGCGTCACATAAACGATCGTAGCGCCCAGACGCTGATGCAGCTTCTTGATTTCCGTACGCATGTCGACCCGAAGTTTTGCATCGAGGTTGGACAAAGGCTCATCGAACAGAAAGATTTTGGGGTTTCGCACGAGCGCCCGCCCCATCGCCACGCGCTGGCGTTGACCGCCCGAAAGCTGCGCTGGCTTTCGACCGATGAGATGGTCGATTTGCAGCAGACGCGCGGCGTCGGCTACAGCCTTTTCGCGTTCGGGCTTCTTGACCTTGCGCATCTCAAGGCCGAAGCTGATGTTTTCGCCGACAGTCATGTTTGGATAGAGCGCGTAGCTTTGAAAAACCATCGCAATGTCGCGCTCACTTGGATGCAGATCATTCACTCGATCGCTGTCGATCAGGATCTCGCCACCCGATATCGTGTCGAGGCCCGCAATCAGCGAAAGCAGCGTTGATTTTCCACAGCCGGAAGGCCCGACCAGCACGAGAAAATCTCCGTGCGACACGTCGATATTGATGTCCTTCAGGATTTCCGTTGAACCATAGGCCTTACGGACATTCGAAATATGCAGCGAAGCCATTTTGCTTATCCTTTCACCGAACCCGCCATCATGCCGCGCACGAAGTAGCGACCACCGATGACATAAACCAGTAAGGTCGGCAGCGCGGTAATCACCGCTGCGGCCATCTGAACGTTATATTCCCGCACGCCTGTCGACGTATTCACGATGTTGTTCAGTGCGACTGTAATAGGCGCCACGCTACCGGTCGTGAACGATGCGCCGAACAGGAAGTCATTCCAGATGTTCGTGAACTGCCAGATCACAGTAACGGTAACGATCGCACCCGAGCACGGCAACAGAATGCGCAGAAATATGCGGAAAAAGCGTGCACCATCGATCATGGCCGCTTTCACAAGCTCATCCGGGAAGGCAACGTAGAAGTTCCGGAAATACAGAGTTGTAAAGCACAGTCCATATACGACGTGCACGAGAACAAGCCCCGCGATCGACTGTGCGAGTCCGACACGTCCAAGGAAGGTTGCCATCGGGATCAGCACGATCTGGAACGGAATGAAGCAACCAAAGAGCACTAGGCCAAACAGAATGTTGTCACCCTTGAAGCGCCACTTCGTCAGCACATATCCGTTAAGTGCACCGATAAAGGTCGAAATCGTCACCGCCGCGACCACCATCCGCGTGGAATTCCAGAAAAAGCCTTTCACGCCCGAGCAGTCCAGGCCGACGCAAGCCTCCCCCCACGCCTTGACCCAAGGCTGCAAGGTCCATTCGTGTGGTAGGGCAAGAATGTTGCCGCTATACACTTCCGGCAGCGACTTGAATGACGTCAGCATCATGACGAGCAGTGGCATCAGATACACCGCCGCGAAAATCGTCAGCAAGCCGTAAATGACGATGCGCGACGCATAGTTATGTCGCCCCATCACCATCTGTGGAGAATCCCATCCTCGTTCCGACATCTCTTGTCTCCAGTGCAGTGCTCAGTGGGCGCCTTGGCCGCCTCGCGGCTTAAGCTCGGAATACAGGTAAGGCACCATGATTGCGGCTACAGTGCACAGCATCATTACGGCACTTGCCGCCCCCATGCCCAATTCATTACGGGTGAAGGTGAATGAGTACATGAATGTCGACGGAAGCTCAGTCGAATATCCAGGTCCAGCGCCCGTCAACGCGACCACCAGTTCATAGCTTTTCACAGCGAGGTGAACAAGGATGACGAGCGCGGAGATAAACGCCGGCCGCAGTTGCGGAATAATGATGCGCCGGTAAATCGACGGCATCCGTGCACCGTCGATCGACGCAGCCTTGATCATGTCCTGGTCAATTCCTCGGAGCCCGGCCAGAAAGAGCGCCATGACAAAGCCGGACGCCTGCCAGACAGCGGCGACCACTACGCAATAGATCGCCATGTGCTCGTCAATGATCCAGTTGAACTGGAAGCTCGTCCATCCCCAGTCATGAAAGAGCTTCGACAGACCAAGGCCTGGATTTAGAATCCACTTCCATGCGGTGCCGGTGACGATGAACGAAATCGCCATCGGATACAGGAAAACGGCGCGAAAGACTCCTTCTGCGCGAATGCGTTGATCAATCAGGATGGCGAGAATCAGCCCGATCGCCAAACAAAGCAACACGTAGAGAGAGGCATAGATTCCCACATTAGCTACCGCGACATGCCAGCGCGGATGCTCCCACAGGCGCGTGTACTGCAGCAGGCCGGCCCAACGGAAGTTGGCGAAGGCCCTCGAGCGCGTAAAAGAGAGCAAGGTGGTCCAGATGATGAAAGCGTAGACGAAGATCAACGTCGCTGCCAACGTCGGCGAAAGGACCAGCTTCGGCAACAGACGTTCAAAACGGTTTCTCAGGCTTGCCTTACGCCTGACGTTACGCGACGGCGGGACAACCTCGACTGACGCCGGCGTGCGTGCGCTCCCGGGTGTGGTTTGCATGACAGACACCTTCAATCTCGATACTCTTCATGAACCTCAGCGCTCGCGCAGCCGACCGTCGCTGCGCGAGCACCATGACGATTAGATGGCTACTTCGATCCATTCACCGCAGCGACGAGTTGCTTGACCGCATCGGCAGATGACTGATTCGAGTTGAAGAAGTGCGTGACGACGTCATACACCGCGTTTTTCGGTCCGTCCGGCATCGCGTGACCGTGGGCGAAACTTCCAACCATTGCCCCATTTTTGAGGGCGGTACGCAAATCGGACATTGACTTCTGCGCGCACGCGTCGAATCCGTCTGAAGGCACGTCAAGTCGGGCCGGAATAGACCCCTTGACCTGAGTGAACTTCGCCTGTACGGTCTTGTCCATCAAATTCGACGCGTACGCGTACTCCGTCGGCAGGCTTGCTCTGCCCTTCTGGAAGGTTGCAAACTGATCAGAGAGGAAGATGAAATCGCCCTGCGTGCCCGGGTATTGGAAGCACAGGTAATCGACGCCCGGCTTCTTTCCAGCGTTGACAAATTCACCCTTCGCCCAGTCGCCCATGATCTGCATGGCCGCCCTGCCGTTGATGACCATCGACGTCGCGAGATTCCAGTCGCGGCCCGGAAAGTTGGGATCGACCATGCCGCGCAAGGCGCGCATCTGGTCAAATGCCTTCACCATCGTCGGCGATCCGAGCGCACCCGGATCCAGGTCGACGAGCGCTTTCTGGTAGAAGGCAGGCCCTCCGGCGGACATCACGGCACTATCAAAGATCGTGGCCTCCTGCCACGGTTGCCCGCCATGGGCAAGAGGAATATAGCCCGCCTTGCGAATGATCGCTGCGTCCGCGACAAGTTGGTCGAACGTCTGTGGCACTGTCAGATGTAGCTGATCAAAGATCTGCTTGTTCGCCCAGATCCAGTTCGTACGGTGAAAGTCGATTGGTGCCGATACCCAGTGGCCTTCATATTTTGAGAACTGCTGGACGGGCAACGGAACGACCTTGTCCCATCCTTCCTTCAATGCCACAGGGTCAAGATTCGTCAATAGATCCTGGGAGGCATATTCCGTGATCGTGAAGCCTAGCATCTGCATCGCTTCAGGCGGATTACCGGCCGCAACCCGCGCCTTAAGCACGGTTCTGGCGGCTTCTCCGCCACCGCCGGCGATCGGAGCGTCCTTCCAGACGTATCCCTTTTGCTTCATGCCGTCTTTCAGCACAGACAAGGCACTAGCCTCGCCCCCAGAAGTCCACCAGTGCATCACTTCAACAGACTTGGCGTCGGCTGCCGAAGCTGCGGCACTCATGTGCATCAGCACCACGGCCGCAACCGCAGAAAAAGCTCTCCGTGACATCGTCTCACTCCTATAGATCGTTCTATTCGAAAAACGCACGCTTCTTTACAACCAACGGGTCCGCCTCGTGTGCGAACAGCCCTTCCGTCATTCTTGAATTAACGTTTCAGCGAAAATCGCTAACGAGATTTTTATTTCGTTTTCCTAACGGTGAGCAGTGAATTCTCGCCATGCGCTCCAGCCGTTCCTCCGTCTTCGCCCTATCGTCGCTTTTTTGGTGATTCTATCTGTGATCACAGTCAAGCGCAAGCAGATTTGGCGCGCCGTTTGTTATGGAATTGTTTCAAACATAACCGGCAGGGTTTGCGCACTACTTCAATGCCGTGGGAACGAAAATGCTTGAATTGATCGCAAGAGTTGGCAGAGACGGCACGCTCGAAATCGCCGTCGTGTCGATCAGCGCGTTGGACGTGCGGGCGCGCGTAGATAACCAATTCATCTTTAGCAACGCAGCGAGCCCAAAAATCCACGAGCTGGGGGCGCTCCTCGAGCTTGATGCAGTCGTGGCGCTCGCAGAAGCCGGTCACCGCGGGGTCCGTCGCAAGCAGCATCCACGCTTCGACCAGGGAACGTCGATAGAAAGTCAACCGGCGCTGCACTTTTGGGCTGAACGCATCGAATCGATGCGCGCCTCGTGGTCGCCCAAGCGCGACCGGCTTGACCATCGGCAGGGACGATTTCGTGAGATCCACGCCTTGATGATGGGAATCGAAGCTTGCTTCGCTTTGTGATCGCGGCGGCGAGTTCTTCGCCGAATCGGTGCAACGCCGTCTGATGAGCGAGTGCATCAAAGCTCGACCGATTCCGCCGTGCTCG
>DASVNP010000416.1:0-2399 GCA_036383775.1 Paraburkholderia sp.
CGGTGGGAAAGTCCGGCGCCGGCATCAGCTTGATCACTTCCTCGATCGCGCACGACGGGTGCTGCAGGACGTGCAGGCACGCGTCGACCACTTCGCCGAGGTTGTGGGGCGGAATGTTGGTCGCCATGCCGACCGCGATGCCCGACGAGCCGTTGATCAGCAGGTTCGGGATGCGCGCGGGCAGAATGGTCGGCTCGTTTTCGCTGCCGTCGTAGTTCGGCTGGAAGTCGACCGTTTCCTTGTCGATGTCGGCGAGCAGCTCGTGGCCGATCTTCGCCATGCGGATTTCGGTGTAACGCATCGCCGCGGCATTGTCGCCGTCGACTGACCCGAAATTGCCTTGTCCGTCGACGAGCATGTAGCGCAGCGAAAAGTCCTGCGCCATGCGGACGATCGTGTCGTATACAGCCGAGTCGCCGTGCGGATGGTACTTACCGATCACATCGCCGACGATACGCGCCGACTTCTTGTACGCCCGGTTCCAGTCGTTGTTCAGTTCGTGCATGGCGTACAGCACGCGCCGGTGAACCGGCTTGAGACCATCACGGACATCGGGAAGCGCGCGCCCTACAATCACGCTCATTGCGTACTCGATATACGAGCGGCGCATTTCCTCCTCTAGGGAGATTGGCAGAGTCTCTTTGGCGAATTGATCCATTGTCCGTATCGTTTACGCGCGAAGACGATGAGGGAAACGCGTTCTTCACCTCACCGCTTGGGCCTACCCCTATGCATCTGCGAGCGCAGCGCATCACGCGATTCTACCATGCGCCGCATCCGCTCCCGGCGACATGCGTATACCTATTAGTGGGACGCGCGAAAACGGCACCTGGAAGCGCCTCGCGAGCGTGGCGACCGGGCCCGGAAAATGCTCCCTGTCAAGCCGCCCGAAACGGCCTCCGGCGGGCTCTTGACGAACTTGACACCTTTTGTTGCGCATGCACCACATTCGACCGGGCGTATGAATAGGGGGCGGATTTTTTTATCGTCGGAAGGGAACGATATGGCAAAATGCCAACGCACAAAGTTAGACACTGCTCGAAGTCTACGCACAGCGTCTTTTGTTCGGCACCGATGTTATACTTCGAGCAATGTATGACTGGTCTTTGTCAACAGGCTCGCAGTAAACCTGCGGTAATCTCAATTTCGAGAGGAGAAATATGAATAAACTTTCAAAGCTCGCGTTCATTGCAGCTACCGCAGTTATGGCTGCATCCGCTATGGCACAGTCGGTGCCGGCGTCGCGACAAGCCACCAACGACAACTGGGTGAACGGCACCGGCGAATACGTGTGGATGAACGGCACGAATGAGCTTTGCTGGCGCGACGCGTTCTGGACGCCGGCAACGGCTAACGCAAAGTGCGATGGCGCACTGGTCGCACAAGCACCGACGCCGCCGGCACCTCCGGCACCGGTCGCTCCGGCTATCACCAGCCAGAAGATCACGTATCAAGCTGACACGCTGTTCGACTTCGACAAGGCAATCCTGAAGCCGGCTGGCAAGGAAAAGCTGGACGATCTCGCATCGAAGATTCAAGGCCTGAACCTGGAAGTCGTCGTGGCCACCGGCTACACCGACCGCATCGGTTCGGACAAGTACAACGACCGTCTGTCGCTGCGTCGTGCTCAAGCTGTCAAGGCATACCTGGTCAGCAAGGGCATCGAAGCCAACCGTATCTACACGGAAGGCAAGGGCAAGCGCAACCCGGTCACGACCGGTTGCAACCAGAAGAACCACAAGCACCTCATCGCCTGCCTCGCACCGGATCGTCGCGTGGAAGTCGAAGTTGTCGGTACTTCGAAGCAGTAAGCTGCAAAAAACGCAGTATCCAAAGCCCCGCTTCGGCGGGGCTTTTTTTATGCTCCGCCTGCGCGGCGTCAACCACCGCACGAGACGACACCCAACAAGCGCGACCGGGCGCTTTTTGCCGCCCCATGCGCAGCCCTATATACTCAGGGTTTCTCCGATCCACCCGCCTTCCCGCCCTCGAGGCCGCATCCGTCATGACCAATGCCGATCCCCACGAACTGCAGAAATTCAGCGATCTCGCGCATCGCTGGTGGGACCCGAACGCCGAGTTCAAACCGTTGCACGAACTGAATCCGGTGCGGCTCAACTGGATCGACTCGCACGCGCATCTCGCGGGCAAGCGCGTGCTCGATATCGGCTGCGGCGGCGGGATTCTGTCGGAGTCGATGGCGACTTTGGGCGCCGATGTGAAGGGAATCGACCTTTCCAATGAAGCTTTGGGCGTCGCGGATCTTCACAGCCTTGAAAGTGGTGTAACGGTAAATTACGAGGAGATCGCCGCAGAGGCGCTGGCGGCCCGCGAGCCTGCTTCGTTCGATGTTGTCACCTGCATGGAAATACTCGAGCACGTGCCCGACCCGTCGAAGG